>DGDL01000063.1 GCA_002385415.1 Clostridiales bacterium UBA3953 | reverse complement strand
CATAAATATTGATAAGGAGTGATTCTTCTGCCCAAAGACGACGTAATTGAATTTGAAGGTGTTGTGGTCGAAGCGCTGCCTAACGCGAACTTCAAGGTAAAGCTTGACAACGGACACATCATCACAGCGCATATATCCGGCAAGCTGCGGATGAATTACATCTGGATTTTGCCCGGTGACCGCGTGACCGTCGAGGTTTCGATATACGATCTGACCAAAGGACGGATAACGTGGCGCTCCAAATAAGGCGTGGCGCACATACAGCCAACAAAAAGTGGAAAGGTGATATGCAAACATGAAAGTAAGACCTTCCGTCAAGAAAATATGCGATAAATGCAAGATCATCCGCCGCCACGGTGTTGTCAGGGTGATCTGCGAGAACCCGAAGCATAAACAGAGACAGGGTTAATGAAACCGACAGGGGGAAATATATAATATGGCTCGAATTTCCGGCGTAGATATTCCCAACGAGAAGCGAGTTGAAATCGCGTTGACCTATATCTACGGCATTGGTAGGTCTACAGCTCGAAAAATTCTCGCGGCGACGGGTATAAGCCCCGACACCCGCGCAAAGGATTTGTCAGAGGACGAAATCGCGCGTCTCCGCGACGAGATAGAAAAGAACTACCATGTCGAAGGAGACCTTCGTCGCGATATTGCTCTTGATATAAAGCGTCTGGTTGAAATCAACTGTTATCGCGGAATGCGTCACCGCAGGGGACTGCCCGTGCGCGGCCAGCGTACAAAAACCAACGCCAGAACGCGCAAAGGGCCCGCGAAGACCATCGCCAATAAGAAGAAATAAGAAGGGATACGGACGAGATTGCAATTGCAATATAATTGCATAAGCAGTTAGTCTGGAGAGGAATAATAAATGGCAACAGGTAAGAAGGTAATTAAAAAGCGCCGCGAGCGTAAGAATATAGAGCGCGGTCAGGCCCACATCCGCGCCACCTTCAACAATACAATAGTGACCATCACCGACGTGCATGGTAACACCGTATCGTGGGCAACCGCGGGCGGTTTGGGCTACAGAGGTTCGAAGAAGTCCACACCGTTTGCTGCGCAGATGGCCGCCGAAGCAGCCGCTAAAACCGCGATGGAACACGGCATGAAAGTTGTCGAGGTGTATGTGAAGGGTCCGGGTTCAGGCCGAGAGTCAGCGATCCGCGCGCTGCAGGCAGCGGGTCTGAACATCGAACTGATCCGTGACGTGACTCCAATCCCGCACAACGGCTGCCGTCCGCCAAAGCGCAGACGTGTTTAATTTTGCCGTTAGATTAACAGGAGGAAATATTAAAACATGGCAAGATATACAGGCCCCGTGTGCAAGCTGTGCCGCAGAGAAGGCACAAAGCTCTTTTTGAAGGGTGACCGCTGCCTTTCGGGCAAGTGCGCCATAGACCGCAGACCTACGCCCCCCGGCCCGCATGGAGTATCGCGCAGGCAGCCTAAAGAGTACGGCCTGCAGCTGCGCGAGAAGCAGAAGGCCAAGAGATATTACGGCGTGCTCGAGACCCAGTTCCGCAACTATTTTGAGAAAGCCTCAAAGCTTGAGGGTATGGCGGGTCCGAACTTGCTGTCTTTGCTTGAGCGTCGCCTTGACAACGTCGTTTACCGCATGGGGATGGCAGAAAGCCGCAAAGAGGCGCGCCAGCTTGTGCTTCATGGGCATTTTAGACTGAACGGCAAGAAGGTAAATATCCCGTCGCAGCTTGTCAAAGTCGGCGACGTGATTTCGCTTGCTGAAAAGAGCCGTTCGAAAGAAAAATTTAAGACCCTCATTGACGAGCTTGACACAAAAATTTCGCCAAAATGGCTTGAGGTAGACCGCGAGCAGATAACCGCAAAGGTGCTTGCGCTGCCTACACGCGGAGATATCGACTTCCCGTTCGAGGAGCAACTGATTGTCGAGCTTTATTCCAAGTAATTTGGCCCGCATACCGTTTTTCGGTAACTGATTTGTTTTCCGGCTAATAACAGGAGGGTTTATTTAGTAATGATAGAAATAGAAAAGCCCAATATTGCCACGGTCGAACTAAGCGAAGACGGTAGAAACGGGAAGTTCATAGTCGAGCCGCTCGAGCGCGGTTACGGTACTACACTCGGCAACTCGCTGCGCAGAGTGCTGCTCAGCTCATTGCCCGGCGTTGCCGTTACCAGCATCAAGATAGACGGAGTTCTGCACGAGATATCCACTATTCCTGGCGTTAAAGAAGATGTCCCTGAGATAGTTCTAAATGTCAAGGGCATAGTAGCGAAACTTCATTCCGAAGGCCCGAAAACGGTTATTTTAGACGTATCAGGCCCGTGCGAAGCAACTGCCGGTGATATCAAGTGTGATGCCGATATTGAGATTCTCAATCCCGATCACCACATCGCTACGTTGAGCGACAATACGCGACTTTATATGGAGCTCACCTTTGACCACGGCAGGGGCTATGTATCAGCAGAAAAAAACAAGCAAAACAATCAACCCGCTATTGGGGTTATATACACGGATTCGATCTATACGCCGGTCTACAACGTCAGTTATTCGGTTGAGAACACACGTGTGGGCAACATTACCGACTATGACAAACTGACCATCGAAGTGTTCACCAACGGGACGATAACGGCTAAAGAAGCCATTTCGTTCGGGGCCAAGATTCTCCATGATCATCTCAAACTGTTCATGGATCTCTCTGACGAAGTAACCAAGACCGACATAATGGTCGAACGCGAAGAGAAAGTAAAAGAAAAGATCCTTGAGATGACCATAGAGGAGCTTGACATGTCGGTGCGCAGTTTCAACTGTCTAAAACGCGCCGGCATAGATACCGTGGAAGACCTGGTCAACAAAACCGAAGAGGAAATGATGAAGGTCAGGAACCTCGGCAAGAAGTCGCTTGACGAGGTAGTCAGTAGGCTTCGTGCACTCGGCCTTGATTTGAAAAGGGAAGAAGATTGAAGCGCGCCGGGCTTGCCCGGGAAAAGCATAACCGCATGTTATGATGTTACAGAATATATGGGAGGTTTAATATAATGCCCGGAACCAGAAAGCTCGGCAGGACTACAGCACATCGCAAAGCGATGCTGCGCGGTATGGTAACATACCTGCTTGAGCACGGTCAGGTAGAGACCACGCTGACACGCGCTAAAGAGGTTCGTAGTGTTGCCGAGAAGATGATTACACTCGGCAAAAAGAACACGCTTGCGAGCCGTCGCATGGCGCTTGCTTATATAACCAAAGAAGACGTCACAAAAAAATTGTTCGACCAGATTGCACCGAAATATGCCGACCGCAACGGCGGTTACACCACTATATATCGCCTTGGCCCGCGCCGCGGCGATGCCGCCGAAATGGCGATTGTCAAACTGGTCGATTAAAACAGCATAAAAGCGATAAAAAGCCGCCGATTTTTCTTTGTTCGGCGGCTTTTTGCGTTGTGTTATACCATTGCGAGGGGTTCTTCTCGTCCCTAGCCGGGTCAAACCCATTCGCATTGATTTTATCGCTGGACAAAGTTTTGCGTCTGGGTATTGCAAGTTTTATGCGAAAAAACGCCGTATGACTGTAGGCATGCAATCATACGGCGATATAAATGCTGTTTTATGCCGGTTATTTCATCACAAACGTCAATGTCGAGCCGTCTTTGATGTCAAAGTGGGAGAGATGCCAGCCCTCAATAGGTTTACCGTCGAGCAGGCACTCCTTAACGAAAGGCGTCTCGGAGGGATTGCCTTCCGTGCGTATCTTGAACTTGCCGCCGCCGGGCAACCTGATTGTCACTTTGCGGAAGAGCGGGCTGCCGAGCGTATATTGCGGCTTTGCAGGGCAGAGGGGGAAGAATCCCATGGCAGAAAAGACGAAATATGCGGTCATGCTGCCGTTATCGTCGTCGCCGGGAAGCCCGTCGGGTTTGTATGAAAAGAGCTTGCGCATAATGCGGCGGATAAGGTCCTGTGTTTTCTCGGGTGCGCCAAGCTCGGCAAAGATATAGGGCACATGGAAGCCGGGCTGGTTGCCAATGTTGATCTGGCCGAAACCGTTTTTCATCATCTCGGTGGCCTCGTGAATCTCGGTGCCGTAGCTGCCGATGCGGCAGGTGTTGGGCATCGACTCGAGCGACGAGAGCTGCTCTATAAGCTTATCTTTGCCACCGTATACTTCGGCTAAGCCTTCAAAATCGTGATATACGGAGTAGGCACACTGGTATGCGGAGCCTTCGCAGTACTCTCTGCCCCATTCGATGGGATCGTAATCTTCGCGGCGGGTGCCGTCCGAGTTCAGGCCGCGGATGATGTTGTACTGCGGGTCGTACAGCTTTTTGTAGCCGCGCGAACGTTCGAGCAGTCGGTTTGCGGTCTCCTCGTCGCCGCAGAGCTTTGCGACCTGCGCGATACAGTAGTCGCCATATATATAGTCGAGGGTAGCCGCGACGCTTTCGTGCTTGTAAATATCCTCGGGCAGATACCCGTATTTGGCATAGTCATGACCGCCTCTGCGGCCGGAGCCGGGCTGCGGGCCTTCGCTGTCAGCATGCGAAAGCAAGGCTTTGAGCGCTTTCTGGGCGTCGAACTTAATGCCCTTGACGGCGGCTTCTCCGAACAGCGAGTCAACAAGGGTGCCGGGCATGGCTGCGCGCTCGCCGGGCGAGGGCCATTTGGGCATAACGCCGTACTCGTCGTAGACGTTGAGCCAGCCCTCAAGCATTTTGGCATAATCGTCGGGACAGAGGATTGAGTACAGCGGGTAAGTGGTCTTTGCAACGTCCCAGAAGCCGTGGTCGGTGTACATGACGCCCTCATGAATATTGCCGTCATAGGGACTGTAGTGCACCAGCTTGCCGTCGGGCGTTTCTTCATGCATTATATGCGGGAACATGAAGCAGCGATAGAGGCTGGTATAGAAGGTTTTATAATCCTCTTTGGCTTGCTTTTTGGGCAGGTCGGACTTGACAGAGATAAGCGACAGGCGCGACTGCCAAAGCTCATGAGCGTCGGCGCGCACGCGATCGAACAGCGTGTCGAACCCGTCGGGCAGCTCGCGGGATAGAGTGTATTCAGCCTGCTCATAGCTGATATAAGAGAATGCCGCTTTCACATTGACGACGCCGCCGAATCCGGTCTTCCAGCGGATGTGCAGATTCTTTTTGCCGGGGCCGGAAAGCTCAACTTTATTGCCTTCGCTGAAAGCAAACGACTCGCTCGCGTCGAACTCCGCGTCGGGTACAAGCACAAAGTATTCGCGGAATTTGCCTGTGACGTCGCCGCCCTCCAGCGCGGTTGTATAACCGCGGATGATGTTGCGCTCGGCATCGAGCTCAAAACAGGTGTCGCCGCCGAGATTTAAAATCACAAGTCCGGCATTTTGTGGATTGTCATAGGAAAAGCGCATTGCGCAGCCGCGGGTGGTCGGTGCCAGCTCGGCTGTGGTGCGCTGTCTTAAAATCGTAACCTTCATATAATCAGGATGCAGATCCATTTCGCCGAATGCGCCATCGAGCTTGCGAGGCTCGAGGTATACGTCGCCCGAGACGGGCATAAAGCCTATCTGACCATAGTCGGAGATCCACGGCGAAGGCTGGTGAGTGACACGTATGGCGGCGCAAACTCTGCGATCGTTGGAGTTGAAGAACCAACGAGGCTGCCAAGAGGTCTGCGGGCAGAAATTCACAAATGCAAAGGGTACTCCGGTCAGCGGCAGGGTGTTGCCGGTTGAAAATCCGAATGTCGAATCGGTACCCTGAAGTACATTAACATATTTTACATAGTCGCGTTTTTTGAGCTTCATAAACCTATTTCCTTTAGAGTTTTATCTATATTGATTATATCTGCGACAATTAAACATGTCAAGGATAATAGTGTGATTTATCCACAAGAAGGCTATTAAATGGGGTTATATATTTGTTTGACGCTTGGTTAAGGCGCGGGAAACAGCCTCATGCCAGCCCGAAAGCAGCTCTTCGCGCCTGTCTGCCGACATTTTAGGCTCAAATGTTGAAAGGTTACCGGTGAGCGCCGAAAGCGCATGCTCGCTGTCCCAAATGCCCGCGCCGAGTCCTGCGAGATATGCCGCGCCAAGTGCTGTTGACTCGATATATGCAGGGCGTAGAACGGGCACGCCGAGTATATCTGCCTGGAATTGAAGCAGGAAATTGTTTGCCGAGGCGCCGCCGTCGACATAAATTGCCTTCAGATTGCGGCCTGTATCGGCAGCCATTGCGTGCAGCACGTCGGCAACCTGATATGCAATAGATTCGAGCGCTGCGCGCACGATATGGCGGCGGTTTACGCCCCGCGTCAGACCGGTTATTATACCGCGCGCAGAGCCGTCCCACCAAGGCGCGCCAAGTCCGGTGAATGCGGGCACAATATAGCAGCCGCAGGTGTGGTCTACCGACATGGCAAGCGCTTCCGATTCCGGGGCTGTGGAGATAAGCCCCAGCTCGTCGCGCAGCCACTGCACGACTGCACCGGCGACAAAAACCGAGCCTTCAAGCGCGTAAAGCGTGTCGGACAACGAGGGGCCGCGGCTCCATGCGACTGTCGTAAGCAGCCCCGAGCGCGAAAAAGGCGCTTCTTTGCCGGTATTCATGAGCAGGAATGCTCCGGTTCCATAGGTGTTCTTGACATCGCCTGGCTCAAAACAAGTCTGGCCGAACAGAGCGGCCTGCTGGTCGCCCGCAACTCCGGCAATTTTGACCGGCGCACCGAGATGCTCGGGTGAGGTAGTGCCGATACAACCCGACGAGGGTACAATCTCGGGAAGCACTTCTTTCGGTATGCCGAAAAGCTCAAGCAGCTCGTCGTCCCAGCGAAGGGTGTGGATGTTAAATAGCATTGTACGCGATGCATTTGATACATCGGTGACATGCAGCCCGCCCGTTAGATTCCAGATAAGCCAGCTGTCGACAGTGCCGAAGGCAAGCTCACCTGCGGCGGCCCGCTCGGCGGCGCCGGGAATGTTTTTGAGCATCCACTCGAGTTTGGTCGCCGAAAAATATGCATCGGGCATCAGCCCGGTGCGCTCGCGGATAAAATCGGTATAGCCTTCGCTGCGAAGTCTGTCACAGCGGCCGGCTGTGCGTCTGCACTGCCATACAATCGCATTGCAGAGAGGTTGCCCCGTCGCTTTTTCCCACAGCAGTGTGGTTTCACGCTGGTTTGCAATGCCCAGTGAGGCTATCTCTGTCGCCGATATGCCCCCCGCAGCCATGGCTTCCCGAGCCGCGGCAAGCATGGTTGCCCAAATAAGGCGAGGATCGTGCTCTACCCAGCCGGGTTGAGGATATATTTGGGGCAGCTCACGCTGCGAGCTTGCGACAGGTTTTCCTTGCATGTTAAAAATAATCGCTCGGTTAGATGTCGTGCCGGCATCAAGCGACAATATATATTTTTGCATCGCTTTCACCTCATTATCCCGATTTTGCTGTTATTATACCACACCGCGGAATTGCTTGCAATAAAATTGCAAATCCGTGAAACTTATTGTCCCAAACTATTGACAGAAGGCGGGATATGTGATATAATTAGCTGTCACGCCGAAGACAGCCGGTTGCCGGCGCAAGTTTTGCGCGGTGTAAATCCAGCCGAGGTGAACGAAATCAATATTATAGGGGCGGGGAGTTTCTCTCCGTGCTTTAGCTTTGATTGTTGTTCTCCCGGTGCTGCGGCGACCGGGAGTTTTTGTATTTTGACCCAAAAAATATCACAGGAGGTGCAAGCAAAAAGCCATGCCAAGCGAAAGAATATTGGCCATTAAAAAGGCTCAGTGCGAGGCTCTGACAGAAAAGCTGAAAACGGCAGTGTCGGGCGTGCTGGTCAGCTATGAGGGCATTACGGTTGAGCAGGATACCCAGCTCCGCAGCCAGATGCGCAAGGCCGGAGTTGAGTATAAGGTATATAAAAACACCATGACCGAGCGCGCTTTCGATGCGGCGGGAATGGGTGAACTGAAACCCCATCTTGTCGGCATGAATGCACTGGCAATCAGCCAGGAAGATCCCGTTGCACCCGCGAAAATCCTCAAGGAATACGCGGACAAGATCCCGACATTTGAGATCAAAGCAGGTTTTGTCGAAGGCAAGCTCCTCGACCAGAACGGAGTTATTGAACTTGCGCAGATTCCGTCCAAGGAGACGCTTATCTGCAAGGTTATGCTCAGCATGCAGTCCCCGCTCTACAAACTTGCATACGCGCTGCAGGCTATTATTGATAAATCGGGTGAAGCGCCCGAAGAAGCCGCAGCAGAACCCGCCGCCGAGTAATGCGGACGGTATTTTACTCATTTATAAAATTGATATATCGGAGGTAATATCAAAATGGCAGCTGAAAAAATCACAGCTATTCTTGAGTCTATCAAGGAACTTACTATTCTTGAAATGGCAGAGCTCGTAAAAGCTCTTGAAGAGGAGTTTGGCGTTACAGCCGCTCCCGTCGCGGTCGCAGGCGCTGCCGGTGCCGGTGCTGCCGCTCCCGCAGAAGAGGAGAAGACCGAATTCGACGTTATCCTCAAGGAGATCGGCTCGAAGAAGCTCGAGGTTATCAAGGTTGTTCGCGAGCTGACCGGTCTGGGTCTCAAGGACGCAAAGGACCTTGTCGAAAGCGCTCCCAAGGCAATCAAAGAGGCTGTTTCAAAGGAAACCGCCGAGGAAATCCAAAAGAAACTTACCGACGCCGGCGCTGTTGTCGAGCTGAAGTAATAAAATGCAAACACAAAACGCCATCGCGATTTGCGGCGGCGTTTTTCTTTTGTGGGAATTTACATGACGCCGGCACGGCAGCATAGAAAGTCGGTTTGGAGCGCATGCTCGCGCCAGATAATGCGCACATCCGCGAGAGTCGCCAAAGCATTAGCCGGTCTTTCTTTGCCATGAAAATCAAACCTCCCGCGAAAAATATTACAGCCGTAATATAGCATATTATGTAGATTTATTTTATGGATAGAGCTCGAAAATTCTTGACTTGTGGGGTATCGGAGTATATACTATACATAGTTTTAGAGATGTTATGGAAAGGAACCTTTTATGTATTGTGTCAGAAACGTAACGCCGAATTTGGTATGGGTCGGAGCCAACGACAGGCGGCTGGCATTGTTTGAGGGCGTATATGGCGTTCCCGACGGGGTGTCGTACAACTCGTATTTGCTTGTCGATGAAAAAACTGTGCTTTTTGATACAGTGGACAGGGCTGTTGCAAACGTATTTTTTGAAAATGTGGAGCATGTGCTGGGCGGGCGCAATCTTGATTTTATCGTTGTGCACCACATGGAGCCTGACCACTCCGCAACGCTTGCAGAGCTGCTTGTCCGCTATCCGGATACCAAGGTTGTCTGCAACGCAATGATAAAGACGATGATAGGGCAGTTTTTCAATCAACTGCCCGACGACAGATATATAGTTGTCAAAGAGGGCGATACGCTCAAAACGGGCAAGCATGAGCTGTCATTTTACATGGCGCCGATGGTACACTGGCCGGAGGTCATGGTCACATACGACAAGACCGACAAAATTCTGTTCGCGGCAGACGCGTTCGGTATTTTCGGCGCGCTCAACGGCGCGCTGTTCGACGACGAGGTCGACTTCGAGCGCGACTATTTATACGAGGCAAGGCGCTACTACTGCAACATCGTCGGCAAATACGGCCCGCAGGTGCAGGCATTGCTGAAAAAAGCCTCGCAGCTGGACATAAAGCTGATTTGCCCGCTTCATGGATTTGTGTATCGTTCTAAAATAGGCTATATAATCGAGAAATACGACCGCTGGAGCCGCTATGAGCCGGAGGAGACGGGCGTTATGATCGCCTATGCCTCGGTTTACGGCAACACAGCCAATGCGGCCGATATACTTGCCTGCCGGCTGCGTGAGCTCGGAGTGAAAACCGCGGTTTATGACGTGTCGGTTACCCATGCCTCAAGGATTGTTGCAGAGGCTTTCCGCTGGAGCCACCTTGTGTTTGCCTCGACAACATATAATACCGGCATATTTGTCGAGATGGACAACGCATTGCGTGACATCGCGGCGCATAATCTTCAGAACCGCACAGTGGCATTTATCGAAAACGGCTCATGGGCGCCGACTGCGGGAAAGCTGATGCGTGAGATAATCGCCCCGCTGAAAAATATGACAATCCTTGACGAAACGGTGTCGATAAAATCGTCCGTCAAGGACAAGCAGCGCGAGGACATCTATAAACTCGCTGCAGCGCTTGCGATGTCTGCAGGAGGCAAGGCTGTGTCCGAGCCGGGAGAGACTGGGGCAACGTCACCGGCTGAGGAGCCGTCGAATGACCCGAAGGCAATCTATAAAATTCCGTATGGCCTGTATCTCCTCACAGCTTCGGCTGACGGGCGGGACAACGGGTGTATAATAAATACCGTTTTGCAGGTCACCGAAACGCCCAAACAGTTTGCGTTTACGGTAAACAAAAACAATTACACGGCCGAGCTGCTTGCTAAAAACAAGGTTGCAAACGTGACGATACTGTCCGAAAGGGCGCCGCTGAGCATTTATCAGCGTTTCGGTTTTACATGCGGCCGGGATGTTGACAAGTTTGAGGGCTATGAAATAGTGGCGCGCTCCGAAAACGGTCTGTATTATCTCACCGAGTTTGCCTCGGCGGTGCTGTCCGGCAATATAGTGTCGGAGATAGATTGCGGCACGCATATAACGTATGTCTGCGAGCTGACATGGTCGGCTGTCCTTTCGGATGAGCGGCCGGTCACATATGAGTATTATCGCGAGCATATAAAACCAAAGCCGGGCGACGACAAAAAGGGATTTGTCTGCACGGTTTGCAGCTATATTTTCGAAGGTGACACACTTCCGCCCGACTTTATATGCCCAATCTGCAAGCACGGCGCGGACGTGTTTGAGCGGGTCGACTGAACACCGAGCCTTTTTCTACAGCCGAAAAACAAAGGAACCGCTTTTGTGTGTAGCGGTTCCTTTTTGTTTTGCAGCATCACATCAGCGGGGAGCACAAGCGCATGAAAATCTGCATGGCGCGCGTGAGGAAGTTTACTTTGCTGTTTTCGAGCGTTATTTCTTTGCATTTTGCCTGTGTATCAAGAAAGTCCTGCTTGATGTCGGCAATAGCCGGCACCTGATGGAGCAGTGCACCGCACTCGAAGTGAAGGTAAAGCGAGCGGTAGTCAAGATTTACGGTCCCCACTGTCGCCGTTACGTCGTCAGATATAAATATCTTTGAATGAATAAACCCCGGCGTATATTCAAAAATTCTCACTCCCGCAGCAAGCAGCTGCCTGTAATACGAGCGTGTGGTTATATGCACGAGCCTTTTGTCGGGGATTGCAGGCGTTATAATCCGCACATCGACGCCGCATTTTGCCGCAAGCTCGAGCGATGACAAAAGCGTGTCGTCAAGTATCAGGTATGGCGTTGTTATATACACATACTTGCGTGCATTTGAAAGTATGCGGCGATAGACATGCTCGCCGGTGTTTTCGTTATCGATAGGCGAGTCGGCATAAGGCTGCACATATCCCTGGGAAGAATAGGGGGGATCGTCCGCATGAAAATCTTGATTTTCCTGATGCGTGCGGTCGGGCCGGAAAAGCTCAATATTCTCGACGGTGCGCAGCGAACCGTTCCACATATCGAGAAAAAATACGGTAAAGCTCCAGGCCGCGTCGCCCCGCAGCAGTATGCCGGCATCTTTCCAGTGGCCAAAGCGCCTGATTCGGCCCACATATTCGTCGCCGAAGTTGAAACCGCCGGTCAGCGCGACTTTGCCGTCAACGACCACTATTTTTCTGTGGTCGCGGTTGTTTTGAAGCGTAGACCAAAACGGACGGAACGGGTTGAATTTGACGCACTTTATCCCTTTTTGGCGCAGTTTTTTATCGAAGTTGCCGGGTACCGACATAAAGCAACCCATGTCGTCATAAATAACGCGCACATCAAGCCCTGCCCGGGCTTTCTCGGTCAGTGCGGATTCGAGCGTGTCCCACATCCAGCCGGGACGGATGATGAAAACCTCGACAAATATATAGCGCTGGGCTTGCTCGATGACCTCGAGCAGCCGCTCGAAATACTTCATTCCGTCGTCGAAATACTCGACTTCGGTGTTTTTATAAACAGGGAAGCCCGGCACATCGATCAGGTAGTCTACTTGGTTTATCCATGACGGACTGACCTCGGCAAGCTCCCGGCGCACGCTCTCGTCCTGGACAAGGGCACCGCGTGCGAGCTGGTGGCTTTGCAGCATTGCTTTGCGCTTGCGGGGTGCTGTGGACTGCACTCTGAACATGAAGTATAGAGCGCCGCCGACCAGCGGTACTGCAAGCACGAAAATGACCCATGAGAGCTTAAAGCTCTCTCTGTCGCTGCGGTTTACGATATACAGAACGACGAGAAAGCTGAGGAGAGTCAAACCCATCGCCACGAGGTTGTTGCGGATGCCTGCATGCCAGATGACGTAAACCGCAAACCAGACTTGCAAAATCAGCAGCAGGATCACGAGCGCTCGGCGCGATAAAAGAAGTCTGATAAATTTCTTTAGCATTTAATCATATTCTCCTGCGCACGGCCCTGCCGCGCATTCTATGTAGAGTGTTTTGATGAAATTATAGCATAATTGCCGGGGTTTGTAAAGTTGTATGTTAAATTTCCGCGTAATTTACTGCGGGGTACAGACGCACTTTGTGGCGCATATAATGGCATAGACCTTTGCCGTTTAAAATACCTTGTGGATGTGATAGGAATACCATGGCAAAAAAATATTTGAGCAATTCGGACATAAAACTCGCCGTTATAGGCGGCGATGTACGACAGCTTTGGCTTGCGCGCGCGCTTGCCGAAGACGGCTATGAAGTGGCGGTGTGCGGCGCAGGCGGAGATGTCGGCGGCGAAGATATACTGGGCGGCGCAGTGCGCTGTATTTCGGCCCGGGACGCACTTCACCTGTGTGACGCGGTGATACTTCCGCTGCCATACACGACGGACGGGCGTCGCGTCAGCTGTCCTTTGGGCGGGGATATACTGCTTTCGGACATATTCGGCGGTGTGCCGGTCGGCACATTGATACTTGCCGGGCGTGTCGACGAGGCGGCGCGTGAAATGGCAAAAGGTGCCGGGCTTGTAATAGAGGACTATTACGACAGGGAAGATGTCTGTGTCGAGAATGCCATACCTACCGCGGAGGGTGCGGCGGCGGTGGCAATATCCGAGCTGCCGGTTACGCTTCACGGCTCAAATGTGGCGGTGCTGGGGTTCGGGCGCGTCGGTCGTGCCGTAGCCAATCTGCTGAAAGGGTTTGGCGCAAACGTGACAGTCGCAGCAAGGCGCGACGACGATCTTGCCTGGATAAAGCTCTACGGTTACAAGCCTTTGCATTTCTCGCGCATTATGGAGCTGTGCTCGGGCTATGACGTTATATTCAACAGTGTGCCCGCACGGGTGCTTGGTGATGTATGGCTGAAAAATTTTGCCAGCAGCAGCCCGTCGTGGAAGCTGATAATAGATCTCGCATCAAAACCCGGCGGTGTCGACCCCGACGCGGCAAAAGCGTACGGCATAAAGCTGATCCGCGCATTGTCGCTGCCCGGGCGGGTAGCTCCGGCGACCTCTGGCATGATACTTCGCACCGGCATTGTGAACATACTAAAAGAACACGGCATATATGCCGAAGGCAAAGGAGGCAGTACGCCGTGATAGGATTTGCAATATGCGGCTCGTTTTGCACCTTCGACAAGGCGTTTGAGGCGATGCGCAGGCTTGTCGGCGAGGGTTGGGAGCTTGTACCCATCATGAGCCAGGCCGCCGCAACAACCGATACACGGTTCGGACGGGCGGCAGACAATGTGAAAACAGTCACCGAGATATGCGGGCGCGAGCCGGTACTTGACATAGTGGGGGCAGAGCCGTTCGGCCCGAAAACGCGGCTCGAGGCCGTTATCATCGCCCCCTGCACTGGCAATACGCTCGGCAGACTGGCTGCGGGCATTACAGACGGGCCGGTTACAATGACCGCAAAAGCCCATCTGCGCTCCGACGGCCCGCTTGTTATTGCCATCTCTACAAACGATGCGCTGTCGGCCAACCTGACAAGCATAGCAAGACTGCTCGAGCGCAAAAACATCTATTTTGTGCCGTTTGGGCAAGACGACCCAAAAAACAAGCCCCACTCGCTTATCGCCGACTTCTCGCTGATACCCGAGACTCTCAGAGCCGCCCTCTTAGGCAGACAGATTCAGCCGTTACTTATATAGTGGCTTGCCACAATATAATAGAGCCCGGGAACAGGCGTTCCCGGGCTGCTTTTTAACTGTCGATATGTTGGTTGAGCGCGGCTTTGGAGGCGTCAAAATCGCTTGAAATGCAGTAAATAATATATCTGCCCGCCTCAATAAACAGCGGTTCGTCGAGAAGCGGCCGGTATTCGGCATTGTAATCGTCGAATGTCTCGCGCTGTGAGGAAAGGTGAGCGCTCAGCTTCTTGTAACCGTCAGCACGCGCCTGCTCGTCAGCATACTCGACGACGATAATCTCCTCGGGCGTCGCACCGCTTCCGGCATAAACGACTGCCTTTACGGGATTGCCCAGATTGTATACATAAGGAACCGCTTCGTCGTCAAGCCTTTCGAGCTCTTCAACAAATTTTCCGCTTTCACGTATATCGCGCGCGACCTGCTCAATATCAAGCTGCAGATTTGCATATGGGTCGGCTTTCTCACAGGCGGAGAAAATGAAAGCCACAAATGCTGTCAAAATAAACACAATTGATGTTATCCTTGCTTTTCTCATAAGTCCGAACCTCAATTCTTAATATTTGACGATGCTTCTGCTGTGTGTGCGCCGACCGTATGCGTGCGCAGATAGTCCATTTGCATTTTTATGCCCTCTTTGCCAAGATGGATTCCGTCGGAGCTGAGCGACGGGTCGAGCGCGCCGTCGCTGTCTGCGAAAATCTCGTATACATTGAGATAGTAAACGCCTTTTTTCTTGGCAAGATCAAGGAGCAGTGCATTGTTCCGCAATATTGCCTCGTTGGTCACGCCGTACTTGCTGCGTGCGGCGGCTTCTTTGGAGACGGGGATTATGGACTGAATATATATGGTCGCGTTGGGGAGAAGCTCCATAACGCGGTCAAGGAAATACTCATAAGCATTTATAAACGATGTGGGATTGTACCCAAGCTCGTTTATCCCGAAACAAATATATACTTTGCCGAAAACGGGATATTTCTCCAGCGCCTCGAGCACGGTCAAAAGCTCATCACCGCCTTCGGGCGGTACCAAAAACTCGGTGTGCAGCACGCTGAAGATGTTAAGCGATACCTTTGCATAAAAGTGGCTTTTCACGCCGCTGTATGTCATCATGCCCACGGTTCGCGAATCGCCGATAAACACTGCGTCGGCAAAATAATTGTCGTCCACCGGCTGCGACTGCGGAACAATGGTAGGCGGCGGTGCATCGGCCTCGCCCGCAGACGGGGAATCCTCGGCGGAGGGCTCTTGAGCCGGCGGAGGCGTCAGGTATTCCAAGACCTCATCTTCATCAGGCAAAAGAAATCCGCCTGTTTTTGGAAAAAGGAAATCGGGTATATCAAGCGGCTCGACCGGCGGGTCGGACGCAGCCGACTCAAGCGTGGATGTGGCATGGAGCCGGTATACAAGCCCTTTTTGCGGCTGTTGCCCGTTGTGCGACGAGGCGAAAACTGTTACCGATAGTGAAAACAGCAGCGCGGTCAAAAGTATAAAACAGACCGTCCTGCCGATATTTTTATTTGAAATTATATTCATACCCTTAATATTGTGATTTTCAAGCGCTCAATAGGTTGACAGACACTGTGATAAAGATAGACTACTTTCGATATTATTATACCACGCGTCGCTCGCCAAATCAATCACAACTTATGTCTATGCGTACAGAGAGGCAATAGAAAAATTTCAAACTATCTTGTGCACTTTGACGTTGCAGCCAAATAGATATTGGCGATTTATCAAATATTGATTTGAATAGCCGGTTTGTTCGTGATATAATGGCGAAAAATGTGCAATATGCAGCGGGGTGCATGCATGATTTATCTGAAATCCGTCAGGCTGGACAATTTACCCGACCCGAGCCATTATTTTTCGTCGCTGCCGGCTGTGCGCAGCCTTGAGGGCAGCGGTCTTGAGTTCAGCTCGGAGGTGACATTTTTCACCGGCGACAACGGCACCGGCAAATCGACGCTTATCGAAGCGATAGCAGTGGCTTTGGGTTTTAACGCCGAGGGCGGCAGCCGTAACTTTATTTTTTCGACAAAGGACACTCATTCGGAGCTTTATAAATATATAACCCTTTCGCGCGCGACGGCGCGTCCGCGTGACGGCTGGTTTTTGCGTGCCGAAAGCTTCTATAATGTGGCGTCGGAGATTGAGGCGCTGGACGAAATTCCTGCCGCATCCCCCGAAATAATCGAAAGTTATGGAGGGCGGTCGATGCACGAGATGTCGCACGGTGAAAGTTTTATGACGCTGGTGCTCGAGCGTTTCAGCGGCCGGGGGCTTTATATCCTCGACGAGCCGGAGTCGGCGCTTTCGCCGACACGTCAGCTTGCGCTGCTTGCGCGAATGAAAATGCTGTGCAACAAGCAATCGCAGTTTATAATTGCGACCCATTCGCCTATACTGCTTGCCTATCCGGGCGCGCTGATTTACGAGTTTGACGAGTCCGGCGCGCGGGTTACATCGTATAGGCAGACGCTGAGCTACATTATAATGCGCAGATTTATTTCTGACCCCGAGGCAATGCTGCGCGAGATATTATGACGTTTCGGCTTTACGGTATGCGCATGACATTTTTATTGCCTGCGCGGCGCGGTGCGCCCGGCAGGCGTGCTGTGAGATTTTATAATCTGTTTTGCGTCATTTTGGCAAGGCTTTCTGCCAGCTCGCGCGGCACGCGCCGGCTTTCGCGCGCTTTTTGAACGGCTTTTGCCAAAACCCATGGGTTTGCGATTTGCCTGCGCTCGAAATAGGGGATAAAGTCATCCGGACGCCGCACAAGCCCCTCTGCAAAATACCATGCAAGCGCCATGTTTACATAATATTCGGAGCTTTGCAGCCCGGCGCACAGGTCGCTTTGCTCGCGCAGATAATTTTCGCCGAGATAAAAGTTTATAAGCGTTGTTATCGCAAACCGCACCGTGAAGGCATGAGAGCCGGCGAGCCACTTTTTCACATGGGAGTACACAAGCTTGGGATGCAATGCAAACAGAGCCGGGCGCAGCATATCGCAGGTCGCCCAGTTGTCAATGTAAGGCAGAAACTCCTCCACTTGCACAAGCAGTTTTTCTATATCGCGCGTCTCAAGCATGAGTAGCGCGGCGTGGAGATTGTTTTCGTCAAAATAGCGGTGGGGGAGCAAGTCCAAAAACTCCCCGGCTTCGAGCGTGCCAAAGGCATTTTTTGCGAGCGCGCGGAGCTTTGGAAGCCGCACGCCGATTATAAGCTCGCGGCTGTACCCGGGCAGCAGTTTTGCCACAAAGTCGGCGTAAGATGGCTCGCCAAGCTCGACAAGCCGCCGGGTTAAATTATGCTCAAACTCCAATCGGATGCACCTCATCAATTATCATGCGGCGCTGCCCAAAATGATATGTGCGACATTGATAGCAGACGCCGGATTGCGGAAAATGTTCCTGCCTGCTTGCGTGGACCGGATGCCCGCCGGCTGTAAAACGGGGGAAAAATGCAAGCAAAAGAGTTCCATTACATCGGCTGGATACGAGAGTGATTGCCGGCAGGCGCCAAAAAACGCCGCACATAGCGGCGAGTGGACAAGTTGCACGGGGTAATATTAAGAGCTGCCGTAGTTTGGGTACTTGCCGAGCCCGGTCAAAACCACAGACAGCGTGCAGACCGGAAGCCCCACAACGGCGTAGAAGTCGCCTTCCACGCGCTCGACAAAAATCGCGCCGCGTTCCTGTACCCCGACGGCGCCGGCCTTGTCGAGCGGTTCGCCGGATGCGATATAAAGGTCAAGCTCTTTATTGCCGATTTTCCTGAACGTCACGCGCGTCGAGCTTGTCCCCGAGTAAACGCGCTCGTTGCCGCTCAGCACACAAAGCCCGGTGTGGACGGTGTGCTGCGAGCCGGAAAGCTCCGAGAGCATTCGCCGAGCGTCCTGCTCATCTTTGGGTTTGCCGAGCACACAGCCGGCAAGCTCGACAACGGTGTCGGCTGCGATGATAATATGTCCGTCGCCACAAAGCGCAAGCGCGCCCGAAGCTTTTGCCTCTGCGGCTTTTCTTACAAACTCGCACGGAGAGGACGCGGTTATCATGTCCTCGTCTATATGAGAGTCGACAGTGTCGAAGTCATAGCCCATCTGCGCAAGCAGCTCCGCCCGCCGGGGCGATTTTGATGCCAAAACCATCTCTTTCAAAAGCGTAATTTCACTCCTATGAAAATCGCCAATGCGACAAAAATGATAACACCTACTGAAAGGTTAATCCACAGCCCGAGCGAAAGCGATATGACGCCCATATCGAGTGTGAAAGGAGGGTTTAACCCGAACGTCAGCGCATAGGAAAGCCACGAAAGCCAGCCGATGTCCGCGGTAAGCTCGGCAACGAGCGAGCCGGCGACTATGCCGGCACAAATGAGAAATACAATCCAAAGCGTTTGTTTCATGCTTTTCCCGTCCCGGAACGTTATTCTGCAGCCGGTGCACATGCACCGGTCTTTTATTTATCAAGTCCGGTGGCGATGGCGCCGTATGCCTTTTCGTCGAAATCAAGCATTGTGGATAGGATGTAGTTGCTGACATACATGCCCTTGAGCGTCAGGCTGTACGAGTTGCCACGCTTTTGCATAAATCCGTTTTCGGTGTAAACGTCAAGGTATTTGCCGAAAAGCCGCTCAAACTGGATGCCGAATCTGCGTTCAAATTCTACGGTGTCGATGCCCTCCGCAAGCCGCAGGCGCAGCATTACATATTCGCCCAGCCTTTCAGACGGCAAAACATCATAGTCTTCGTCGATAATCTCGGTTTCGCTGCCGACGTTTTCGAGTGCGTCTATATAGCTTGCGATGTCGCGTTTAAAAGAAAATCTGCGCCCGCCTGAATAAGAATGTGCGCTCGCGCCCAGTCCGAGATATTCCTCGCACATCCAGTAGCGCAGATTATGGGCGCATTCCCTGCCGGGTTTGGCGAAGTTGGAGATTTCGTAATGCCTGTATCCGTGGAGTTCGAGGTATTGCACAGCAGTTTCGTACATGCGATACTCCGTATCTTCGTCGGGCAGCAGGAGCCGGTCGGCATTATCGGCAAAAGGTGTATTGGGCTCGATTTTCAACCCGTAAAGCGAGATATGTTCGGGGTCAAGCTCGACAATGCTCTGCAGCGACAGGGCAAGGCTGCGCTCGGTCTGCTCGGGGATGCCGTACATGAGGTCGATGCTGATATTGTCGAATTTTGCCTTGCGCGCGGCCTGGTATGTTTCGACAGCTTCGTCGAAAGTGTGTATGCGTGTCAAATTGCGCAGCTCGTTGTCGCACGCGCTTTGGACGCCTATAGAAAGCCTGTTTACGCCTGCTTTATATAGAGCGGAAAGCAGCGCGCGGTCGGCTGTTGCTGGATTGCACTCCACAGTGAACTCGGCGGTCTGCAGTACGTTGAAATTGCTGTAAATGCCGTCGATAATGTCGAGCAGGGTTTTCTTTTTCAGCGAGGTGGGTGTTCCCCCGCCCATGTAAAGGGTGTCGAAATAGTGGTTTTTTACGGCGTTTGAGTAGTCCTCCATGTGCAGAATAAGCGCGTCGGCATATCTTTCTGAAAGGCTGTCGTCGATGACAGAATAAAAATCGCAATACGCGCATTTACTGCGGCAGAAAGGAATGTGCAGGTACAGTCCGAGTGTTTTGTTCATAACAGTGGATCCTTTTTATGTTGTGCGTGTCGCTTTACAGCATGTGATGAGGGCCTGTCCGTGCGGTCAGTCGCCGCGCTCGGCCTGTGGCGGACGCAAATATACGGGTGCGAGCGTCGCCACATCGCACACATACTCGCGTGCGCCTAAAAAGTCGCGGTAGGCGCAAACGGCAACCGATACGCCGCACTCAAGCAGCAGCTCATCGGGAGCGGGCGAAACGTTTGAAAGGTGCGCAAACGCCTCGGCGGCGAGTGCGGTCCCCCCACCGCAGAGCAGTACCCGGCGGTCCGAGTAGCGCTGCGCAAGCTCGGCTTCGAGTTGATTTGCGGATATCGCGCGGTCGGGAGAGAGACGGGTTACGCCGCCCCCCGACACCTCGAAAATTGCATTGTAAAACCGCTTGCGCCGCGCGTCCATAACGGGGCATGCGACAATCGAGTCTGAAGTGTCGGCCGTAAGCTCGCGCAGATTGAGGGCGAGCGCATGCAGGGCGGATACTCCCGAGCAGGGTATGGGTGCGCCGCTGTTGTCGGTGCGACCGAACGCCAGCCCTTTTATGAGCGAGACGCCGATGCGCACGCCGGTAAACGAGCCCGGTCCCGCAGAGCAGGCGAAAAGCTCAATATCGTCCGGCGTAAGTCCCGTCTCCTCGAATAGCTCGAGAATGAGCGGAAGCATGGTTTCGCTGTGTGTGCGCGTGCCGGTCAGCCGGCGCCGCGCAAGAGGCAGCTCGCCACGCGTAATAGCGGCGGCTGCCGTAAGTTCGGTTGTATCAATCGCTAAAATTACCATATATCGATGAATGTTTAGGACGGGCGGCGGGCGGCGGGTGCCGTGACTATAATTTCTCTCTGAGAGTCGCCCATCCCGGTTATTTTAACTTCAAATCGGCGGCTCGGCAGCGCATAGGGGATACGCTCGCACCACTCTGCGGCGATGACAATGCCCGGTCTGAAGTAATCGTCGTAGCCGCAGGAGTAAAGGTCGTCCTCGCTCTCGATCCTGTAGAAATCGAAATGTACCAAAGTGACTTTCGGGCCGCCGTATTCGTTTACAATCGCGTAGGTCGGGCTGGTTACAGAGGTGCCGGGCGCGATGACCGACGCAAGTCCGCGCACAAACGCGGTTTTACCGGCGCCAAGCCCGCCGTAAAGCGCGACAAATATCCAGTCGCTCTCATATTCGGGTGAGGACGCTATAATTTCAGCAAGACTTTGCCCCACAGCCTCGGTTTCGTCCGAGCTTCGCGTTACGGCGCGAAAAATGACATTGTCCATCTTTCAGAAAAGTCCGACAATATTGCCGTCATCATCTACATCTATATAATTTGCCGACGGGACTTTCGGCAGTCCGGGCATCGTGAGAATCGAGCCGGTCAAAACCACGACAAATCCCGCGCCGGCAGATAGTTTCACTTCGCGGACATGCAGCCTAAACCCTTTCGGGCGGCCGAGCAGCGACGAGTCGTCGGAAAGCGAGTACTGTGTTTTTGCCATGCATACGGGAAGTTTTGCGTATTTATCGCCGAGAGCCTCAATCGCCTTTATAGCAGAAGCTGCGGCCGGCTCGAATTCGACGCCGTCGGCGCCGTAGATTTCGGTGGCAAGTTTCTTTATCTTTTCGGTGAGCGGCAGCTCCAAATCATATAATGGCTTGTAATTCGTCGGTTTTTCACAGGCACGTATAACAGCCTGGGCAAGCTCAAGCCCGCCATCGCCGCCGCGCATGTAAACATCCGAAAGCGCGGCCTCGGCTCCGCGCGCCGCACAGGCACGCATTACAAAGTCAAGCTCGGCGTCTGTATCGCTTCCGAATCGGTTTATAGCGACTACCACCGGCAGCCCGAACTTTGCAAGATTGTCGATGTGCGCCTCGAGATTGGAGATGCCGCGGGCGAGCGCATCGAGGTTTTCGGATACAAGCTCGTCCTTCGGCTGTCCACCGTTATATTTAAGCGCTCGAACGGTTGCGACAAGCACAGCCGCGGATGGCTTTAGCCCGGCGACGCGGCATTTTATGTCGAGGAACTTCTCTGCGCCCAGGTCTGCGCCGAATCCGGCCTCGGTGACGACATACTCGCCCAGCTTAAGCGCGGTGCGTGTGGCGCGCACCGAGTTGCAGCCGTGCGCGATATTGGCAAACGGGCCGCCGTGTATGAGCGCGGGTGTGTTTTCGGTTGTTTGAACAAGATTGGGCTTGAGCGCATCCCGCAGCAGCGCCGCCATAGCTCCGACGGCGTTGAGCTGACGCGCGAACACAGGCTCCCCGTCTTTATTATAAGCAACAAGTATTTCGCCGAGCCTGCGCTTCAGGTCTGACATCGAGGTCGCAAGACAGAGGATAGCCATTATTTCGCTTGCGACCGTTATCGAAAAGTGATCCTCGCGTGGCACACCGTTGGTTTTGCCGCCGAGCCCGATTATAATATTGCGCAGCGCGCGGTCGTTTGTGTCGGTAACACGCTGGAAAAGAATGCGGCGCGGGTCGATGCCCAGCTCGTTCCCCTGGTGGATGTGGTTGTCGATAATGGCACAAAGCAGGTTGTTTGCCGCGGTCACAGCATGAAAATCGCCGGTGAAATGCAGGTTTATGTCCTCCATTGGAAGCACCTGCGAGTAGCCGCCGCCGGCGGCTCCGCCTTTAATGCCGAACACCGGGCCGAGCGAAGGCTCGCGCAGAGCGATTATAGAGCGTTTGCCCAGTTTCCACAGCGCCTGACCGAGACCGACCGTGGTCGTTGTCTTGCCTTCGCCGGCCGGCGTTGGGCTGATAGCTGTGACAAGTATTAGTTTCCCGTCGGGGAGTGTTTCAATTCGCTTTAAAAAAGATTCTGTAAATTTTGCTTTATATGGGCCGTACAGTTCCAAATCATCGGGCGATACGCCAAGTTTGCCTGCTACCTCGGTTATCGGGAGCAGGCGCGACTGCCGTGCGATTTCAATGTCCGATTTCATGTACTCAAGTATCCTTTATATTATAAAGACTTAAACGACAATTGCTATGTATCTTTATTTACCCAGGTAAAAATCAAGTTTAATCGGTGTAAATACCGTCGGCTCGGCATTTTTCCCAGTTGACATGAAGCACTTTTATGCTGCGCGATGAACCGTGTGGGCGCTCATGAGTTTGATTGATATAACCGTTTGCTATAAGCTTTTGCAGTGCGTCTGCTATTGCACTTTGCGGAACGTTGTTGATTCGCGCCACATTTTGCACAGTCGGTAAAAAACTCGGATACGAGCGACGTTTTCTGCTGTTGCTTTGCAGATATTTCATGTTGCGAAGAATCATGCGGTAATATTCAAGATAGCTGTCGTCTTCGTGCGGGACAGTGACCGTAAAACTTGCCGTGTTGCGAAGCTGGCTGGACACAGCGTCGCGTACGGCGTACACACCGACCGTTTTACCCATCTGTGAAATAAGAAAATTTGTTACAGAATTAAAATGCCCGTCACCGGTAAAAAGAATAAAAACGTCCACGTCGGTTGCGGTCATCGCTTTTTGGTAGATATGGTCGAGCATAATAAAATCGGTAAAATCTTTCTTGAAGCTCGACGAGGTGTTTTGCGTCTCAATTATATAATTTGAAACTTCCCGTATGCGTGCCAGCTCCGGCCTTATAAGCGGATTTGAAAAATCTGCAAAAAAGATTAGCTCTTTAAGCTCGTATTTCGAAGCAAGCTCGTCGCGCCAGTCTTTTATATCCGGCCGCATTCGGTGGAGCTTGTCGAGCGAAATGAACCAGTGCTCGTAATCCACAAATGCGATTGCGCGCGGCTTTGATGGCTTTTGCTGTTTTTGCCTACGTTTAAAAATGCTTAACACTGCCTTCCTGTTCGCCTCCTTTCCGTGTTAGTCTTCAATATATTATACTATGCTGTATTGTGAAATGCAAGTTGTTTTATGTTATCTTGTGCAGCAGAGTTTTTTTGTTCATAATCTTTGCGACGAAATGTATCAAATCAGCCATTTATTTGTATATAAGTTGAGCGTGAGTATGACTATAATAGCAACTAACCGGCACAACCAATTCCTGCATTTTATGTTGTGCAGGACAGTATTTTTCAAGCCCGGTTTCCGCCGATTCCATGGCAAGCTAAGCGCCATCAGATATGCCGGATTTTGCGCCTGCGGCTTGCAAATGCGTTGATTTTACAGGAATGTCACCGGCGCTTGTCGTTTAAAGTACCTGCTTTAAAATTTTGAGCCACAGACCCAGTAACTATTATAGATGAAATAAAACGTGGTGTGAATAAGAATAGATCCGGTATGACGGCTCTCTGCAAGTAAGGCTTGGTGTGACACTGCTGCAGACGCAATCTTGTAACAAAATACCGGGTATGTGGCATATATCATAAAGGGCTTATTCGGCCTTGCCGTCGCTCGGCGGGCTCCAAAAAACGAGAAAACATAAAGGCAAAAGATTTTGCCTTGGCAAATCAAAATTTGCCTTCGGGACAGGTAGAAATGGCAATCACAAAAATGAAATTTGTCACAATATCGGGCACCGCAAGTAAACTGGACATGGTGACGATGCGCTGCCTCCAATCGGGCAGCTTTCACCCTGAGGTGACCGCAGCCGAACGGCTCCTCGGCAGTGGGTACTACAGGATAAGCGAGGAAAACCCTTACGCGTCATATTTGGCGCGCATAACAGAGGCTGCGCGTTCTTCCGGCCGCGAGCCTGTGTATGCTACCGAAATTGTGTCCGAGCACCGCTCGGGCAGGTTAAAGGCCGGCTTCGGGTCGATTGACGAGGGGGAGATTGGCGATCATCTCGACCGGCTGCCCTCGCCGGAGGAGCTGCTCGGCTATATAGACCGGCCGGCTGAAGTGGGTGGCAGCACCAAAGCAAAAGCCCCGGTCCTATACAGGCTGGGGTATTTTGAGGCGCTCGACATCGAAACCGCCAAGCTCTGGAAGGCTAAATACACGGGCGAAAATGCAATCGGCGAATTTTGCGCCGAATCGGCAGGCGGGACGGCTTTTGCCGGCGACAACCTTCTTGAAAAATACGACCGCTGCATACAAAAAATCGAAAATGTAATATCGGCACTACAAGACGGGGAGGCGGGACTTCGGTCCGAGCCCGAAAAGAAAGCAGAACTTTTCTGGGATGCCGAATACGACAGCTGCATGAAAGTGTGTGCAAAGCTGCACATGCTTTCCGAGGCATTTAATTTGAGACTTGCGGCTGTAAGGGCGGAAGACCGCTTTCAACTGTTTGGCTGGGTGCCCGAAAAAGAAGCGGATAGGCTTTCAGACAGTCTTTGCCGGCTCGGAGGTGTCGAAGTGAAGTTTGACAGCCCGGAGCAGCTCGAGAACTTAAGCCCTCCCACAAAACTGGAAAACTCATGGTTTGCCCGCCCGTATGAGTTTTTTGTCTCTATGTTTGGCATGCCTCGTTATGACGAGATTGACCCCACGCCGCTGGTTGCAATAACATATACGCTGTTTTTCGGCATAATGTTTGCCGACCTCGGGCAGGGGCTCGTGCTGGCGCTCGCCGGCTGGATAATGGGAAAGCACATGAAAAACTGGCTCGGGCCGATACTGGTGCGCTGCGGGATTTCGGGCGCGCTGTTTGGACTTGTTTTCGGCTCTGTGTTCGGATACGAGCATGCGCTCGACGGTTTTTACCGATTGCTTGGTTTTGGCGGCAAGCCCATCGACGTCATGGAAAGCTCGAGCATAACATTGATACTTGCCGCTGCGATAGCCATTGGTGTGCTGCTGGTGACGGTTGTTATACTCCTTAACATATATGTCTCGCTGCGCAAAGCCGATTACGGCTCGGCGCTGTTTGGGAAAAACGGTGTAGCGGGGCTGGCACTTTACGTCGGTCTGATTTTGTTTGCGCTCGGATTTGTCACAGAGCTTCCGCTCCCGAGGCTGCCGCTTGTCTGGGGGATGATAGTTTTGCCATGCGTTTTAATATGGCTCGGCGAACCGCTCGGACGGCTTGTGGCGCACAGGCAGAGCTGGATGCCCGAAAAGTGGGGCGAGTATCTGATTCAGGGCATATTTGAGCTTTTCGAGTCGGTGTTAAGCTATATGACCAACACTGTATCGTTCATACGTGTCGGCGCTTTCGTGCTTGTGCACGCGGGTATGATGATGGTTTTCTCGACAATAGCCGAAATGGCGGGCGGCGGTGTGGCTGAGGTGATAGTTATGATTTTCGGCAACCTGCTTGTAATAGCGCTGGAAGGGCTGCTTGTCGGTGTGCAGAGCCTGCGTCTCGAGTACTACGAGCTGTTCAGCCGTTTCTTTTCCGGCTCCGGTAAGGAGTTTAAACCCGCCGGCAAGCCGAGCAGGTGAAAACTCAACAGCGCAAATCAACAATTATAGCAGAGATTATATATAAAAGTAAAAAGCAATCCCCGGAGGAAATAATAATGCTTACATTTTCCGATTTTATGCTGCTTTTTGTCCCGCCGCTCGCGATTTTCGCCGCAATTTATGCGGCGCTGCATGAAGTGAAGCGCGGAGTGCGGCCGCCACGCGCCGTGCTGAGGCATGTGATAACGCTTGCGGTGACATTTACATCGCTTGTGACGCTGTCCGTCGCGGTATCGGCCCAAACCGGCGCCGAGCCGGCCGATGACGCGGAGGTTGAGGCAGCCACAGCCGATACGGATTCAACCGCAAAGGGTATCGGGCTGCTTTCGGCAGGGCTGTCAACCGGGCTTGCAGGTATAGGCGGCGGCATCGCGCTTGCCGGAGGCATACCGGCAGCGGTCGGCGCAACGGCAGAGGACCCTAAAAACTTCTCGAAAGCTCTGATTTTCGTCGCCCTTGGCGAGACTATTGCGCTGTATGGCATTGTCATATCGGTCATGATAATGAGCAGGCTGTAAAGCGGAATGTCTGCCGCGTAAAATACGCGCAATTTATCATTTCGACGAGGGAGGAGCTTGAAAGATACTGTCGCACCGACCCCAGCCCGGGAAAACAAATAGATAAACACTCCGAGCGGCTAAACGCATCGCTTTGCCGCAGGAGTTTTTGTTTTTTATGGGCGGACTGCGCGCTTTATATGTATAAATGTCGCAAACAGCTATTTACATTTTTCGAAAAAACGGCTAAAATAGATATAATGCAGATTTTACTATTATAGAAAAGGATGGGAACACTATGCATCCGCTGAAATACAGACAGGTTCATCTCGATTTTCACACCTCGCCCGCGATAGACGAAGTCGGCGCGGATTTTGACCCCCAAAATTTCCGCGAGGCGCTTATAGCCGGGCATGTAGACTCGATAACGCTGTTTTCAAAGTGCCACCACGGATATGCATTTCATCCGTCGGAAGCAAATGTGCAGCATCCCGGCCTGCGCGGCTTTAACCTGCTTGGAGAGCAGCTAAAAGTTTGCCGCGAGCTGGGCGTAAATGCTCCCATTTACATATCGGCGGGATTTGACGAAAAGCTTGTGATCGAACGCCCCGAGTGGCTGAACAAGCCCACACCGAACCATGCGCCCGACTTTGTAAACGATGCGCGCTATCACCTTTTCTGTTACAACACACCCTACATCGATGTGCTTGCCGCACAGGTCGAAGAAGTAATGCGAATGTTTAACCCCACAGGAGTGTTCCTCGACATCAGCGACGTTCGCATCTGCTACTGCTCTTACTGTGTGAAAAGCATGAAAAAACTCGGCCTTGACCCCAAAAATCACGCGGACGTGCGCCGTCACGGCGAGATGGTCTATGCCGAGTACTGCCGCCGCATGGAGGAGGCGGTGCGCAAATACAATCCCGACACAAATATATTCCATAATGCGGGCGATATAAAACGCGGACGCCGAGACCTCGCTTTGCGCAACACGCATTTCGAGCTTGAGAGCCTGCCCACAGGCGGCTGGGGATATGACCATTTCCCGATGTCGGCAGCCTATACGCGCACGCTTGGTATGGACTATCTCGGCATGACGGGCAAGTTCCACACCACTTGGGGGGAATTCGGCGGGTTCAAGCATCCAAATGCGCTCCGCTATGAAGCGGCGCTGTCGCTTGCATTCGGTGCAAAGTGTTCTATAGGCGACCAGCTCCATCCGCGCGGCAAAATGAATCTCTCCACATACCGGCTAATCGGCAGCGCATACTCTTATGTGGAAAAAGTCGAAGGCTACTACAAAGATGCAAAGCCGGTAACAGACATCGCGATTTTGTCGGGCGTGACCGGCAGCAATGCCGATTCCGACGTCGGCGCAAACCGCATGTTGCTTGAGGGCAAGTATCTGTTCGACATAATCGACGGTGAGGCGGAGTTTGGCAACTATAAGCTTATAATTCTTCCCGACAGTGTTTTGCCGGACGAGACGCTCGCCGAAAAACTCCGCGCATATCTTGCGGCGGGCGGCAAATTGCTCGCCTCGGGCGAGTCGTGCACCCGCGACGGAGATTTCCTCTTCGATTTTGGCGCAAAGTTCGAGGGGATGAGCGCATACTCGCCCACATACCTGCGGCCGTGCTCGGACAAGGGGTTTGTAAACGGCATAACGGAGTATGTAATGTACGGTCCGGCATATAATATAACCGCAACTACCGGCACAGTGCTGGCAGAGCTTGCCGAGCCTTACTTCAACCGCACGCCGGAGCATTTCTGCTCGCATCAGCATGCGCCTGACAAGCCCGGCACGTCGCGTCCCGGTGCGACGGTAACGCAAAACACCGCCTACATAGCCTGGAAAGTGTTCGCCGACTATGCGACAAAAGGCGAGCTGCACGCAAAAGAGCTTGTGCTTCATATACTGAAGTCGCTTCTGCCCGACCAGGAGCGTACGGTGACCGCCAACCTGCCCGACAGGGGCGTTGTCACACTCTACAGGCAGGGTGAGCGCGACGTTTTGACCGCGCTGTTTGCCTACACATCGGTGCGCGGCAAGGGCACAGAGATAATCGAGGACGTCGTGCCGCTGTATAATGTGTGTTTCGAGCTGAAGCGCGACAAAGCGCCGGCGCGCATTTACACCGCGCCGGAGGGCGAGGAGCTTGCGTTTGAATACTCTGGCGGCAGAGTGAAGTTTACGCTCCCCAAACTTGAAATATCACAAATCATCATTATAGAATAGGCAGGATGAAAAAATGAAGAACCTTGAAAAAGAAATACGTTCTCAACCGCAGGTGTTGCGGGGGCTTCGAGGCCTAAACGACGAGGCTATCGATAAGATTCTTGACCGTGTTGAAAAAGACCGCCCCGCATTTGTATATTTCGCGGCACGAGGAACGTCTGACCATGCCTGCATATACGCACAGTATTTGTTCGGCATATATCTCGGCATGCCATGTGCACTGGCGACGCCGTCGGTGGTGTCGCGCTATGGCGCCGAACTCGACCTGTCGCGCGCGCTGGTGATAGGCGTGTCGCAGTCAGGTAAAGCAGCCGATGTTATATCGGTTATAGAGCGTGCCAAAAAGTGCGGTGCGCCCACCGTAGCACTGACAAACGACCCGTCGTCGCCGCTTTCGGAGATTGCGGACTACAAGCTCGACTGCGGCGCCGGCCCGGAACATTCTATTGCCGCCACCAAGACTTTTACCGCACAGATGTATGTGCTTGCCACGCTGTGCGCCAGATGGGCACAGCGATTCGGCAAAGTTCCGCCCGAATCGACGGGGGTAAGCTCGGCCGAAGAGCTGCTCGCAGCGCTGGACAAGCTGCCGGACGCGGTCGAAAAACTGCTTGAAACCGTGCCTGCGCAGATTGAAGCTATTATACCGCGCTACCGCTATCTCGAAAACGCATTTGTTTTGGCGCGCGGTATAACATATCCCATCGCGTACGAGGGCGCGCTCAAGATTCTCGAGACCAACCGCATAAAAGTATCCGGCTATGCAATATCCGACTTCTATCACGGCCCGCTGGCACAGGTAGGCGCGGGCACGCTCGTGATAGTTCTCGCCGCGCGCGGCAAGCTGCTCGGTGATGCGTCGGACATGATGTTGAGAATACAGAATCTCGAGTCCACGGGCGTCGATATTCTTGCGATTACGGACGACGACGGCATAGCGGACAAATGGGACCTTGCGATAAAGATTCCGGCTGCCCCGGGAATGGACTCAATTTCGCCGTTTTTGTTTGCGATTACACTGCAGCTTATTGCGCTTAAGCTGACAGACGTAAAAAATATCGACCCCGACGAGTCCAAGGCGCTCAAGAAAGTCACAATTACAAAATAAAAAATAAAAAACCGCGGGACAGGCATACAGCCTTAGCCCGCGGTTTTTCTATGTCTGTTCAAACTGACTGTTGTAAAGTTTTGCGTAAAAGCCGCCGCGCTCGAGCAGCTCCTTGTGGTTGCCCAGCTCGGCAATGGTGCCGTCGCGCATGACAATAATCAAATCGGCATCGCGAATAGTCGACAGGCGGTGCGCGACGATAAAGCTGGTTCGCCCCTTGGTGAGCTTTGCGATTGCGTTTTGGATTCTCATCTCGGTGCGCGTGTCTATGTTGCTGGTCGCCTCGTCAAGAATAAGCATGGGCGGCAGCCTGAGCATGACGCGCGCGATGCACAGCAGCTGCTTTTGACCGGCACTGAGCCCGCCGCCGTCGTCCCCAATCACTGTGTCATAGCCTTTGGGCAGCCTGCGAATAAAGCTCTCGGCATGTGCTGCAGCCGCGGCTGCGCGTATTTCCTCGTCGGTCGCGTTGGGGTTGCCATAGGCTATGTTTTCCCTTATCGTGCCGGGTGCGAGCCACGTGTCTTGCAGGACCATACCGAACGCGCGCCGAAGCGATTCGCGCGTGACGTGGCGTATATCCTGCCCTGAGATCTTTATGGCGCCGGAACTGACATCGTAGAAACGCATGAGAAGGTTGATAAGAGTCGTTTTACCGCTGCCGGTCGGGCCGACTATGGCGACATGCGTGCCGGGCGGAATATCCAGGCTAAAGTCGTGGATAAGCTTGACTTCGGGGGTATATGAAAACGAAACATTTTCAAATTGCACAGACCCGTCGGGCACAAGTACTGCTCCATCGGCTAAATCGGCAGGCTCGTCCTCGGCGTCAAGCAGCTCAAACACTCTTGCCGCACAGGCGGCAGCATTCTGCAGCTCGGCAAGCACTCCCGAGATTTCGTTGAATGGTTTTGTATACTGGTTTGCATAGCTTAAAAACCATGAGAGGGTGCCGACGCTCATTCCGGGCGTGAGCGCCCCGACAAGTGTAACGCCGGCAAAAACGACGCCGTTTACAAAACGCGTAACAGGGTTGGTGAGACTTGCGACAAAGGTTGCTTTTACGCTGGCTTTGCAAAAATTGCCGTCCAGCTCGGCAAAGCGCGCGGCAGCCTCTTTTTCATACGCAAACGCGTCGACCAGGTCTGCGCCTTCAATAAACTCGCTCACGCAGCCGGTGAGTGAGCCTCGCGCTTCGCTTTGGGCGCGGAAGAAGCGATAGGAGCGCCGGGAGATGAATGTCGCCGAAAAAAGGCTCAAGGGAGTAACCAGCGCGACGGTAAGACCTATGGAGAGATTGGTCGCCAGCATAAATCCGAGCGTGCCCAAAATTGTCAGTATGCCCGAGAAAAATTGGGTAAATGCCATGAGCAGGCCGTCCGAGAATGTCTCGACATCTACTGTGATGCGGCTGAGAATGTCGCCTGCGGGATGGCTGTCGAGATATGCAAGCGGGAGAGTGCGCAGCTTGGCAGCGGCCTCATCGCGCAGATCGCGCGCCATTTTTGTGCAAATTCCAACGCTGATTGCCTGCGACGCCCAACCGGCGAGCGCGCCTACAGCCGCGGCCGCGCCGTAGAAAAAGAGTGCCGACAATACGGCGGCGGGCACGCCTGTCTCTCCGACTACCATCGAGTCGATAGCCCGCCCCGCAAGTATTGGCGCGGCAAGCTGAGCAAATACGCCGGCCGCAGCGCAAAGCAGTACGGCTAAAGTGCGCAGCCGGTATTTTTTCAGGCGCGCGAAGGCGCGGAGCAGAGTTTTTCGGCTTGATTTAGGCACCTATTTCACCCCCGCTTCCGTATTGGCTTTCACAAATCTCGCGGTAAACGGGGCAAGTTTCAAGCAGCTCCCCGTGCCTTCCGGCTCCGACCAGCCGCCCGTCATCCAGCACGAGCACCAAATCCGCCGACCGCACGGAGGAGACTCGCTGGCTGACTATAAAGGTCGTGACGTCGCCGTGCAGCTCCGCGATCGCTTTGCGCAGCGCAGCCTCGGTCGCAAAATCAAGCGCGCTTGTGCTGTCGTCGAGTATAAGGATAAAAGGCAGCCCTGCCCGGCGTGCCGCGGCGGCTCTGACCAGCGCGCGCGCAATAGTCAGCCGCTGACGCTGGCCGCCCGAGAAGTTGCGCCCGCCCTGCTCGACAGGTTCGTCAAGACCGGAAGGTTTTGCGCGCACAAAATCGGCAGCCTGAGCGCGCTCGAGCGCTTGCCAAAGCAGCTCGTCGCCAAACTCAAAAGGCGAACATATACCGGAGACGCCCCAAAGCAGGTTTGAGCGTATAGTGCCGGTAAAAAGCAGCGACTTTTGAGGAACCACTCCGATGACAGAACGCAAATCAGCCCGGCCAAACGCTTTTGCCGGTATGCCGAATATATAAACTTCACCTTTCGTGGCGTCGTAAAAACGGGGAATAAGGTTGACAAGGGTGGTTTTGCCGCTGCCCGTACCGCCGATTATGCCAATGGTTTGGCCGCTGTATGCGGTAAACGATATGTCGGTCAGGCTTTCGTCGCCTGCATCAGGATAGGTGAGTGATACGCCCTCGAATCTAACGGCTTCGTCCGAAACCGACGGCGTACGCTTGTCCGATTCCGCGGGATATTCGAGCGCGGGCTTTATATCAAGCAGTGACGATATGCGGCCGGCGCATACGGCGGCGCGCGTTACCACAACTATGAGATTTGCGAATTTGACAAGCTCTATGAAAATCTGCGACATGTAGTTGACAAGCGCGACTATCGAGCCCGAAGTTATGCCGCCCACCGAAAATTCAAGCGAACCGACATAAAGCACCGCAATGGTTGCGACGTTTATCACTGCGCCCGACAGCGGGTTTGAGAGTGCCGAGAGTATGCCTGCACGAGTTTGCACTTTTGCAAGCATGTCGGAGGCTCCGGCAAACCGTGCGGTCTCGTCATCTTCGCGGCCAAAAGCGCGGATAACGCGCATTCCGGACAGCGTCGAGCGCGTGACGCCCACGACGGCATCAAGCTTGGTCTGCGCGAGCCTGTAAAGCGGGGAAGTAATCCGCATTATACCGAACAGCACGACTGCCAGCACCGGCACCACAAGCGCAAAAATAACGGCGATTCGAGAGTTGATCGAAAAAGCCATCGCGACGCTGCCGAACACTATAAAAGGGCTCCGCATAAAAAGGCGGAGGAAAAGGTTAAGCCCGTTTTGCACCTGATTGATGTCGCCTGTCAGGCGGGTTATAAGCGTGCTGTTGCCCAGCTTGCGCCGGGTGGAATAGTCGAGCGACCGGATGTGCCCAAACGTTGCCCTGCGCAGCTCGGACGAAAAGCCCACAGCCGCGACCGCGGAAAAATACTGAGCGGTAACGCTGACTGCAAGCCCCGCAAGTCCAAGCAATACCATAAGCGCGCAGCCGCGGAATATATAGCTTTTGTCGCCGCCCCTCACCCCGATGTCGATTATATTCGCGGTTATAACAGGTACCGCAAGGTCGACAAAACACTCAAGCAATTTGAGCAGGGGCGCCAAAATAGTCTGAACTCGATATTTTCGCAGATATTTAATCAGTTTCATACAGTCAAAGTATCCTCACAATCGGTTACTCATTATACCAAAAATCGAGCGGCTCGGTCAATATTTACCGGCAAAACACAAAAAAGCTGCCGACCATTTTATATGCATGGATCGGCGGCGTTTAAATGTCAAGTTCAAACCGGTTTGAGCAGCGCGGGCAGCGAACGGTGTGATGCCCCTTTGATCTTGGGAGCCGGAGCATCGCCTTGCAGTGGGGGCATCTCCTGAACACATGTGTTTTCCTGTCGCGCATCATGCTGCGCCTGAGCTTGAAGAAGGTTTTAGTGCTCTGAAGAAGACGCTCAAAGGCGGCATTTTCGGCGACTCTTCTTGCATGGTCGCGCGAGAGGAACCTAAACAGCGCCCACATAAGCAAGGCTGTTTGAATGCCGTATAAAACAATTGACGAGGCGAAAATGTTGATTGCGGCAAGTGCTACAGTCGCCCACAGCAATGCTTTGCCGAGCCTGTCTGTGCCGTACCTGCCGGAAAATTGCACCATAAGCCAGGACCTGAATTTTTCCATCATAAGATTATATAATCAGCCTCCGGATCAGCTTCATAGGTAGAGTGGTACTCAATGCGCTCGGTCGGTATGTTGTCAGGTTGTCTCCAGTAATAATAATCTTGACCCGCCAATGCATAAAGCAGAGAAAAAACAACTCCAAGCACAATACGCAGAAGAATGACTGCAAATATCAAGCGCCAAATCGGGAAGGCGAACAGACCAAATATAAGGGGCGCCTCGCGCCTGCGATAATAGCGACGGCTGTAGTAAGCATTGTTTCCGTATGGTCTTTCGCCGTAGCGGTAATAGGAGCCGGTGTTGTGGTATCCACCAAACGGCCCGTATCCATAGCCGGTGCGCGTTTTCCTTTGTGTGCCGGCGTCGGGGTCGTATCCCCAACCTTGAGTCGAGCGCCATGATTTACCGCTGCGTTCTGCCTGTATCTGCATGTAAGCGGCATTGATATTTTTCATATTGGCCTCGGCACGCCTGTTGCCGGGATTGAGGTCGGGATGATATTTGCGTGCGAGCAAGCGATATGCGCGGGTTATCTCTTCGTCCGTGGCATCGCGAGAAACCCCGAGCACGGAATACGGATCGGTCACGCCAAATCTCCCCTTTCATACCGTATCATATCATATTATAATATATAATAATTACGCATGCCTCATCATATTTAATCCGAACTGTTAAATATTATAAAATAATTTCGGTAATCCCGGCAGCTGTGCGGAAATAGGTATTGACAAATTGGTGGCAATGTGATAAAATAGCTGAGCAAGCGACAAAAGAAGATAAAGGGGCATAGCTCAGCTGGCAGAGCAGCGGTCTCCAAAACCGCGTGCCGAGGGTTCGAGTCCTTCTGCCCCTGCCAAGACTTGCCATGGGCAAGTCTTTAAAAAGCCTGTAGATTCAAGGATTTACGGGCTTTTTCTGTTTCACAAGAGGTGTTGGTTTTAGCGTCAAATCGCCCGGTTGGGAACTATTTGGGAACTTATGCTACCGCCATCTTTACACGGGTCCGGACTCATCCATTGAGGAATGGTGCCTTCGCGTATTGATGCTTCGTTTTCCATTAACAGTTCCATTAGTTTTCGAGGTGTTCATGTACAGCACGTTAGGAATGAAAAAGGTGATATCATCAGTTTCGATGGGCTGGTTCATGACATAACGGATCACACAATTCTCGAAGAGGAGGTACAAAAGCAGCAAGAGTCTCTGATTGCCACAAATAAGGTGCTCGAAAAGCGTGTGGAGCAATCGATCAACGCACTACTCTCTAAGGTTGTCGAGACGTATACACTGCGGGCATCAAAGACGTGTTAAAGAGCTCGCAATGTAAAATAGGCGATCGGCTCGGATTTACAAACGGTGCTTTGCTGCACGACATCGGCAAAATTTATATCGCATCCGATATTCTCAATAAAACGGGTAAAATCACAAATTTGGAATATCAGTTGCTGCAGACCCATGCCGAATACAGCTATAAGATCGCTAAGGAAAAGGAAATCCCAGAAAGTGATCTTGACCATGGTATTTCAGCATTACGAGAGACTCGACGGTTCCGGTACCCCAATAAGCTCTGGCTATTAAAACTTTCCATAATATAAAGTACATAAAATTCTACACCGCATCCGAACTGGCGTGTGCTTCAGCCCAACATTCAGGCAATGGTCAAAAACAACGTGCGCGGAATTTTTGAGCAGGCGTGTGGCGCGTCACGCGGAGGTGTAGATTTTAATGAGCTGAGGCTTTATCTGATTTCGAAACTGCTTTGGGATCCTTATTGTGATATCGAAAAGCATCGCCGCGAGTTCATGGAGTACTACTATGGAGCCGCAGCGCCCTACCTCGACAAATATCTTAACCTGCTTTGCGATAAGGTGGAGCAGGACAACATCCACGTCGGCTTCAACGACAAACCCGTCCACGGTTTTCTGTCGGAGGATATGCTAGACAGGTACGATAAGCTCTTTGACGAAGCCGCTGCAGCCGTTTCCGGTGACGCACTGCGACTGTACAGAGTCGAAAAGAACCGTCTTTCGATTCGCTGGGTAAGACTCAAGCGCGCCGCAATGCTTTATAACAAGATCGATGCCGAGGAGGTCAACCGCTTCTTTGGCGATTGGCGCGCGTTCAATCTATCACGCATCGATGAGTGGTGCAACTTAGAAACGACTCACCGAGCTTTTCTCGACGGACTGTGGAGAGGCGTCGAATACTGGGATCACTGGACACAAGAGGAGCCGGAAATCTTTTGATGTGTTCCTTGGGGGAACGGTTCAGGTACAAATCATCGAGCGGCGCGACTTCTGTTATACGTTCAATATGAACTTCCCAAAAAGCCTGATGAAAATTGGGATCAGTCAATCTCAAAATAATAAGCCGCGTTGCTCGTATTGAAACAAGAAAGGCGAATAAACTGTGAAATACATAATTGATCACGATTATCATATCCATTCAGGCCTTTCCCTTTGTTCCGGCGACAGCAACCAGACACCCCGGGCGATACTGGATTATGCCATCGCCAACAACTTTAGTCAAATCTGCATTACCGACCATTTCTGGGACGAAACCGTTCCGGGAGCAAGCGACTGGTATAAGGCGCAGGATTTTGCGCATATAAGCGCAGTTCTGCCGCTTCCTCAGGGCGAACATACAAAGTTCCTTTTCGGCTGCGAGACCGATTTTGATAAAAATCTTACACTCGGCGTATCACGAGAGCATTTTGACCGCTTCGATTTTGTTATAGTGCCAATCAACCACCTCCACATGGAAGGGTTCACTATAGACATTGCAGATGCGGATTCTTTGGAGCGTCGCGCGTATCTTTGGGCCAAACGGCTTGATGCGTTTCTTGACATGGATATTCCTTTCGAGAAAACCGGCATTGCGCATATTACCGACGGATTGACAGCCCCGCGACAATGGGACGATCATCTGAAAGTGTTTTCCATGATCGAACAGAAAACGCTCGAAATCCTGTTTGAAAAAGCCGCCGATAGAAAAGTCGGAATCGAGCTGAATCTGAATTTTGATTCATATTCCGCAGAGGAAAGGGAAATTATCGGCAGAGTCTACTTTACCGCAAAACGCAAGGGATGTAAGTTCTATTTCGGCTCGGACGCGCATCATCCTGCGAAATTTCAGACTGCTCCCTCTAATTTTAGAAAGATTGCAGACTGGTTGGAGCTGGAGGAAAGCGATAAGTTCATACCGAAAACGGACTGATCTGCTTGTTAATTGACTAAATTCAGTGTTTACAAGGTATACTGTAAGCGATATTTTGACTGCAAAACCAACGTGCTAAAGACCGAATACAGAATTCACCGTAAGAGGCGGATTTTGTATTCGGTCTTGTTTTTATTAAGTGAACCGTCTTCTTTTTAGCGCTTTATGCTGTATGGCTAACTTTTGTGTTCATATTTTTGATTTTATATATGCGTGATTGGCGGGTTAAGTTATCTGGTTAAGGCTCGCAATGGGGCGAAGCGGCTAATTTTATCGGTCTTTGGGCAATAACAAGTGCATTGACCATTATTTTCGGAAACTATAATAGCAAAGTTTATAGAAGTAATGGGAAGCCTAAACTTTCTCTGCTTTCTCAATTGATTCATATAGCTTATTTATTTCCTGTTATTGTTATAATAGCTCCATACGGATTCAGGTACATATATATTGGTAGGACTCTTATAAGAATTCAAGGAATTGTAACCAGACTTATTATTATGTGAGTGGTGTTCAGAATTAACTAAATAAATTCAGAAAATTGGAATTGATAAACCCCTGCTATGCGATCGATGTTGTTTCGATGTCAAGGCTTGAGAGAGTATTTTTAGAGCACAATATCTCCACAGTAATACATTTCGCTGGTTACAAATCGGTGAAAGAATCTGTACAAAAACCACTTTTGTATTATCGTAACAATATCGGTACTATATTGGCGGTTCTTCAAACGATGAAAAAACACGGCGTAAGCAGAAAAGACCATATATGATACGTGTCGAGAAGCTTGGCGCTGGCAGCAACGGTGTGCGGATATTATTGTTAATTACGAGAAAAAATATGTATTTGCTTCGCATTATAGTAGAGAGGCTACAGAGAGCAGGAACTGTTGCTTCATCATTACCAGTTTGTTTCTAGCATCATCTGCGCATATACACGCAAAAAGCGGGCGATCGATCGTCAGGTAACACCTTCTTCGCGCGCATGCTCTCTGGTGAGGGACACGCTTCACGTGACATATAGGGAAAGCAGGCGTAATATCAGATTGTTATTATAGCCGTTGGAAACTAATTGGGAACTATCGCCCCCATGAGGTATATAATACTATAGTTTCATCAAGATATTGCGGCAAAAACCATGAAAAACCTCATATATTTGACGTTTTTCACGGCTGAATTGTGCTGGAATAGACTATGCATTGAACTCCAAAACCGCGTGCCGAGGGTTCGAGTCCTTCTGCCCCTGCCAAAAATCCCGCAGACAAAGCGTCTGCGGGATTTTTTTGTTTATATAATACAAAGACGGATGTTGTGAGGTATATGGTGCACAGGCGAAGGTAAAACCCGTATATTTCGGTGGGTTTTCTTCATTGTGGCTGCTGTACAATTGGCTGTGTGCGGAAATTATTTACTTGAGTATTTGCTGCAGCCTTCTATGTAATCGGCAATTGTTTTTTCAATGCCGGCTCTGCTGGCTTTGATGTATCTTGAGTTGTTGGGCGAAGCGCTTGAGAGCTGGCTGGAGAAGATGCCATAGTAACCGAGGTTGACGCCGAGGTCGTAAACGTTTCCTTCAAAGATTATATCGAGCATTGTTTTGGCCTCGGAGTCGCGGGCTACCTTTTCGCCGAGCAGCACATCATAAAACGCAGGTATAACAGTGCGGCAGCTTTCGGCCGCAAGCATTTCGGCTACAAGTCCGATGAGCCGCGTGTCAGACACAGATCCCGGAACACACATGAATCCAGCCCAGTTGAGCGTCAGATATCTTTCTTGATTTTCATCGTATTTCGGCAGCGGGATAATACCGTAATCAACATCGGCATCCCGGAAAGTGGTGGCGAGACTGAGCGGAGTAAGATAGAAAAGCGAGCGGCCGCTGCGGAAATCGACCGGAGGCTTGCCGCCTTGGTTGGGGTCGTATGCACCTGAATAAGGCCATGTAAATGCACTGTTGTCGCGATAAATGAGTTCGCAAACAATATTAAGTATATTCTGTGTCTTTTCGTTGTCGCAAACGATCATCGGAAGATTATCCGGGCCTTTTCCAAAAAAGTATTGATCACAGGAGGTGAGAGCGGAAGCAAACTGCCAGCCGCGTTCTCCGACGAAACCGTACTGGTCCTCCTCGTCCAAAATGCTGTCACCGTTTAAATCCTTGGTCGCTGCTTTTGCCATTTCTCTCAGCTTATCCCATGTCCATTTGCCTGAAATTACAATTTCGTATGGATTCTCGAGCCCCAGATCAACAACAATATCCTTGTTGAAAAAGATAGAGTTCACATCGGGAAGGATATAATCGCTCGACATGAACGGAAGCATCCCGTGCACCTCGAAATTTTCCCGAACCGACTGATTCCAGTAGGGCATGCTCAAATCTGCCCCCGGTATGTCATTCCAGTTTATTAGTATGTTCTCGGTAACATAACTGAGAAGTGAAGTGGCGCAATGGGTCAGTGCCAGGTCATAGGAGGGATCGCCCGATCGCACAACTTTCTGTATTTCAGGCAGGATAGTGTCAATATAACCACGGGTTATGTATTCAAAAGAAATATTAAACATTTCTTCAACGCGCCGTGCTCTGTCATAGATGGCGTCGTTTACAGCCTCGCCGTTATATTCGTCGGCAAAATAATAATGGTTGTAGAGCGACCATTCCGGATAAAGGATGTTAAAATTTCTCCCTCCGAAGTCTTCTTTTTGAATATTCGGTGCAATATAGCCATAATCGTCGCTGACAGTTTCGGCCGATTCGGCGGTATCCAAAGTACCGTCAGTTGGCTGCTGCACTTCTTCGGTTCCGCATGATGACAGCAAGATAAACCCTAGCATAGACAAAACAAGCATTGCCGAGATTTTACGCCGCATAAATTAATCTCCCTCACTTTTCAATCATAAATTTTATGGTGCGATTTTTCACTGCACCATAATCGGGCAATGGAAGCAACGCTTATTATAGTGAAATCATGGGATTTTGCATATTATATAACATTCATCTGCGTTTGTAAATATTTTTTATAAAATAATGTACAAAAATAAGAGGGGTATCGGATATGCAAATGGAGAAAATGCCTATGGGGGTATTGCGGCTTGATTGC
>DGDL01000033.1 GCA_002385415.1 Clostridiales bacterium UBA3953 | reverse complement strand
ATTAAGTATTGTTCTTTGTGCGGCTGCTATATTGAGTGTTATACTGCCGTCCTGTGAGCCCGCCCGGCATACACGGCATGACGGGTCTGCACCCAAAGAAACCGATATAGCGCAAGCCGAAACCGAATACAGCCGAGAGAATATCCCCGACAACCTTCCGCCGCTTGACTTCGAAGGAAAAACGATAACAATACATTCCCGCGGCGACGACGAGTCGATGGACGAGGTTTATATTGAAACCCTGACCGGCAATATCGTCGACGATGCGATATATAACAGAAATTTAAAGGTTGAGGAAAGACTTAATGTCAAAATCGAGGTCTTCGCCGCCGACGGATGGGAAAGATACTATAACTCCATCACCCAGCTGAAGGCTTCGATTGCGGCTGGCGACGCTGCTTTTGACATTGTGGCAGGATGGTCGGCAACCATTCCGCAGGTTTCAATCGAAGGCCTGCTTTACAATCTGGTCGGCATCGATTATCTTGATTTCAACCAGCCCTGGTGGAACCAATCCTGCATTGATGAGCTGAGGATCGGGGGCTCACTTTACTTTATCACCGGCGACATAGCAAAATCCTACCTATATGCGATGCAGATGTATCTTTTCAACAAAAAATTGGCACAAGACAACAACATCGAAAATCTCTATGGCGTCGTGCGTGAATTTAAGTGGACAATAGATTATGTAAACAGTATAGTTAAAGACATGTACAGAGACCTCAACGGCAACAGCGAGGTGGACAGCGAAGACGCCTTCGGGCTTGTCACCGCATCGACAAACGATGCCGACGCTTATATGCAATCTTTTAGAGTATCGATGATCTCGCGGGACGAAAACGGCATGCCGGTGCTTGATGTCGACGAAGAAAGGCTTGCAAGCTGTGTGGAGAAGGTGTATGATCTTCTTTGGGGAAACCAGGGATGCATAACCGACACCGACGGCGTTGCCCAATACGAGATATTTGTTTCCGACCGCTCGCTGTTTACAACGGCACGCATGATAGAGTTTGAAATTACTTTCAACAAAATGGAAAGCGACTATGGCGTGCTGCCGTATCCGATGTTTGATGAGACGCAAAAGCAGTATGGCACACGGGTACAGGATGCGCTGTCGCTTTGGTGTATACCGGTCGATATAGTGCAACCGGAGATTTCGGCGGCAGTGCTCGAAGCGCTTGCCGCGCAGAGCTATCGCACTGTAACGCCTGCATACTATGACGTCGCGCTGAAAAACCGCTATTCCCGTGACGCCGATACCGCAGAGATTATTGACCTTATACGCTCGTCCGCTATCTTGAATTTCGAGTGTATATATAATGAGTCAATAGGCAACCCCTGGTTTGTAATGCGTTCTTTGATGTCCTCTCAAAACAACAACTTCGCAAGCTACTGGGCGGCAAATAGTAAAGTTGTTGAAACACAGCTAAAGAAAGTAGTTGAGGAAATACAGAAAATCAGTTAAATACGCGCAAGAAAATGTGCCACATAGTATTTGAAGGATAAAAAGTGTAATAAAAATAAAAAGAAAGCCGGTGTTATGTATGAAGTTCTTCTGCGGTGCGGCGCGTGAAAAAACGACACCAAAGATAGGTACACTGCTGTACGGCTATCGCCCTGATGTGGTAAGCGATTCGGTGCATGACGACCTTACACTGGCGGCCATAGCATTCAGCGACGGCAAATACACCGCTCTTTTGATCTCAGCCGATATTGGCGACCTTCAAAACGAGCTGTGCGACGAGTTTCGCAAATCTGTAGCAGACGCATGCGGTCTTGACGCACGTGATATAATAGTGTCATCCACCCACACGCACTGTGCTCCGAACTTGAGCGGCGTCTCTGGCTGGGGCGACATTGACCGCTTGTATTACGAGGAGATATTTTTGCCGGCCGCGCTCGCGGCATCGAAAAAAGCAACAGAGCGGATGGCGGAGGCCGAGGTCGGCGTATCTGTCGGGCGCAGCGAAGTTGGTATCAACCGGCGCGAGCACACAAGAGAGGGGCATATTCTGCTCGGGCAGAACCCATGGGGACTGTTTGACGAGAATATGACGGTTATAAAAATCAGGCGCGCCGACACAAAAGAGGGGATAGTCAACATTGTTCACTACGGCTGCCACGGCACAGCCTGCGGCATGTCAACGATAATCACGCGCGACTGGCCGGGCGTGATGGTCGACAGGTTGGAGCACGAGACAGGGACGCTTTCGGTCTTTATAAACGGCGCAATCGGCGATGTCGGGCCGCGGCTGACAAACGGCAAGACGGTAGGTGACATAACTTATGTCGAGGAGCACGGCGCGTATGCCGCAATGGATGCGGTGAGGATTGCCTCGCAGATTAAATCTTATGCTTCGGTAAGCGTGTCCGCATTTTACGGTACGGTCAAGCTGCCATATCAGGCGCATCCGACGCTTGATGAGGTGCGCGCCCGGAAAGCGCAGATAAAGAACCCCGAAAATCTCGTTAACATTGAGGCGCTGCGGTACAGGCATTTGTGCGATGTCGAAGAAATTTTGCTCGCAGGCGACAGCATAACGCATCCCGAGGCTTTTTCGTTTGACCAGACCATCCTTGCGATAGGCGACATACTAATTGTGCCCTTCCCGTTTGAGATGTTCTCCGAAATCTCGCTGCGCATGCGGCACTACTCGAAATATGCCTATACACTGTGCCTGTCGTGCGCTAATGGTTATAACGGTTATCTGCCGTCGCAGGACCAGCTTTGCCGCGGCGGATATGAGGTGGGAGTGTTCAGATACGCATCACCATACAGCCTCGCAGACAACACCGACGACAACATTATAAACGAGAACTTGAGAATTATTGAAAGAGGAGAGGACAATGTATAGAATCGGTAAAGAAGAAATAGAGGCACTGGCTCGCGTAATAGAAAGCCGCGACCTGTTTAAGATTAACAGCGGCGCCTGTGAAGTGCTGAATTTTGAGGCTGAGCTGTGCGAAAAGTTGGGGGTTAAGCACTCAATCCTCATGACCTCCGGTAAGGCGGCGCTTATATCAGGTCTTGTCGGGATGGGAGTCGGCCCGGGCGATGAGGTTATTGTACCGGCTTATACATACATTGCGACCGCCATTGCCGTGACTGCGGTTGGTGCGATACCGGTTATTGCGGACATTGACGAATCGCTGACGCTTGACCCCGCCGATTTTGAAAGGAAAATCACAAAGTACACAAAGGCAGTTATACCGGTTCACATCCAGGGCTTCCCCTGTGATATGGACAAAATCAACGAGATTGCGAAAAAGCACGGGGTTTATGTGCTGGAGGACGCCTGCCAGTCGGTCGGCGGCTCGTATAAAGGCAAGCGGCTGGGTACCGTCGGTGATGCGGGAGCTTTCAGCTTTAACTATTACAAAGTCATCACATCCGGCGAGGGCGGCGCGCTTATGACCGACTGCCGCGAGATTTTCGAGCGTGCGCTTATCTATCATGACTCGTCGGCTATAGCCTATTTCGGCAACCAGCTTGAATCGTTTACCACCGAGCAGTTCTGCGGAAACGAGTTCAGGGTGTCGGAGTTTACGGGCGCTATAATGCGCGCACAGCTTAAAAAGCTGGACTCGATTCTCTATGACCTGCGCCGCAACAAGGCGTATCTGCTCGACAAGCTGAGCGGTAAATACAACTTCATACACTCAAACGACATCCTGGGCGACTGCGGTACGACACTTGCCTTCTGGTTTGACACCGAGGCAGAGGCAGTCGAGTTCAAACGTAAAGCCGACACCGCCGGCTATCCGGGCACACGGCCGATAGATACCGGCAAGCATGTTTACACAAACTGGACGCCCATAATGAACAAAAAAGGCGCCTTCCATCCCGCGTTTGACCCGTTCAAAATGGAGGCAAACAAAGACCTCAACCATAACTACACGCCCGACATGTGCGAAAAGTCGCTTGAGTATCTGAAGCGGGCAGTATACATAATGATAGACCCAGACATGGACGAAAGAGGTCTTGACAGGATAGTGGACGCACTGAAATAAAATCCGGCTGCCGCATATCATTGCGATATGCGGCAGTTTTGGTCTGTTTTGAGTTACGGCTTGCACTCCATGTGCGCATAACCAATATAGCGATAGACGAAAAAGCATACTGAGTTCATGACATCGGCATGCCGGTTGACTAGCTTTTTACGGTAAAAATGACGGCTTTCCCCGCACAGAGACCAGCAAAATCAACACAATCCGCGCATCTTCCAAAAATCGCAGAAGGACATCCGAACATGATTGTGTCCTTCTGCGATATGGTACTTATTCCGAGAAAAGAGGTGTGGACAGATAGCGCTCCCCTGTGTCTGGGAGTATGACAACGATAACCTTGCCTTCGTTTTCGGGCCGCTTTGCAATCTCGGTAGCCGCCCACACCGCCGCACCGGACGAAATACCGACGAGCAGGCCTTCTGTTCTGGCCAGTGCTCTGCCCGTGGCGAATGCATCCTCGTTTTTGACGCTGATAATCTCGTCATAAACCGAGGTGTTCAGCACCTTTGGTACAAAACCCGCGCCGATTCCCTGGATTTTATGCGGGCCGGGCCTGCCGCCGGAGAGAACGGGCGAGTCTTCAGGCTCGACAGCCACAATTTTTATGTCCGGCTTTTTCGATTTCAGATACTCGCCCGTGCCGGTTATTGTGCCGCCGGTGCCTATGCCGGCAACGAAAATATCAATTTCGCCGTCGGTATCCTCCCAAATCTCGGGCCCTGTGGTTTTGCGGTGTATTTCGGGATTGGCGGGATTTATAAACTGCCCGGGAATAAATGCGCCGGGAATTTCCTTTGCAAGCTCTTCGGCTTTTGCAATGGCGCCTGACATGCCTTTCGCACCTTCGGTCAGCACAAGCTCGGCACCGTAAGCGCGAAGCAGGTTCCTGCGCTCAATGCTCATTGTTTCTGGCATTGTTAAAATTACGCGATAACCTCGGGCCGCCGCGACCGAGGCAAGACCGATGCCGGTGTTGCCGCTGGTCGGCTCGACAATTACAGAGCCGGGTTTAAGTAAGCCTTTTTTCTCTGCATCGTCAATCATTGCAAGTGCAATCCGGTCTTTAACGCTTCCCGCAGGGTTATAATACTCAAGTTTTCCAACAATTCTTGCCCCAATCCCGTTTGCATTACCGTATCTGCCCAGCTCGAGGAGAGGGGTTTTGCCGATGAGTTCGGTGATGTTCTTATAAATGCTTGCCATTTTTTATCCCCCAATACTATTGTGTGAATATCATATATGTATAGTATGATATGTTGATAATATAATATTCCATAAAAACGTATTTGTCAATACCTAATTTAAATTATAAAAAAGCCTGATGGCTGAAGGTAAAGCCCTGTCAAGCTTTCGCCTGACAGGGCTTTACTCAGTTTATGGTGATGAATGTTCCTTACGATGTTAAACTAAAATTCTATATCGTATCTTGCCAGCACTGTTTTGTCACACTCCGGCAGCATCTCGCGGACAAATTCGGCTTCGTCCTCAGGCAGAGCCTCAATTTGCTCGGTGAGATTATCGAGCCAGACCTTTTCTCGGTCGGAGAGCATAAGCCGTCCCGCTTCACTGCCTTCGCGCATAGCCTCAAGCGCTAATAGACCGGCTGCTTTGGTGCGTTTGTAGTACCCTTCGATTTCAACAAGCTTTTTTGAAATATCGAACACAACGTCGGGGCGCAGTACATACGCCTGCGGGTCCAGCTTCGAGTCGGAGTCGGCGCAGATGTCGCGCAACAGCAGAGCAGTATCTTTGCCTCTTGTGCTGCCTTCGTTGAGCATACGGCAGTCGTAGACAAGCTGCTCGAACGAAACGGTCGGCGCCATGCCCCCGAGGAGCTTGATATGCTGGACAGACTCGTTGCTCCACAAGTCGGCCATACAAACAGCGACATTTCCGACCGGCGACAGGTGCGCACATGCGGCAACTCTGCCCTCGGTCGAGATTGGCGTGCCGGTGATGGCTTTTATGTAAACGCCCTCGTAACCGCAGTCTTTGTGCGGGCCGCGTGCGCCGCACTCGATTGCCACAAGGCTTCTCACCGCCGTCATCACCCGTACGGCGGCCGCGAAAACTTTGGGGATGTAGTTTTTCTCTGCAAGTACCATTGCGGTGTTGCCAAATCCGCAGGCCGTGTCTCCGCTTGCCACAGTGCCGGTTTTGTCGGCAATTGCCACTATTTCTGTCCACAGCTTGTTCATATCCTTGCAGCCGATTATCGACAACGCAAAGATAGACTTCGCAATATCGCAGCTTATGGTTGCCTCGTCGTGGATTTCTTTGCCGCCTACCGACTCGATGGCAAGGAAATCGGCACCTGCATTGGCGCAGCCTTCAAATGTCTCAAGCATACAATCCCATTCGGCGCCCCGCCACATGTGCTGAAGTTGCGGGCCTTCGCGGATGTCGTTGGGTGTGATCCGCACTGCAGCTTTAATGCCATATTTAGCCTCGTGCTCTTTGATTATGTCCACGACGGTTTTGCACACATCGATGCCCCACTTCGGATTCATCGTCATCGGCGGCAGCGTCTCGATTTCGGCGACAAAGCCGGACACTTCAAGCTCTCTTGCTCGGGTGCATATACCCTCGATTATCTCGCGGTAAATGCCAAGCACCTGAGGCATTGTTGCCTCCTCCACAGACATCGGAGGCAGCGTGAAATTTATCTCGGGATAGAGAGTGCCGCCACCTATAGACAAGCCGTTTTTGAGGATCACAGGATACTTTGCGAGAGAGAAAATAAGGTCGTCGCAAGAGTCGTATGCAAGTTTAGTAAAATTGCGCTTGCTCATGGTAACATACCACTTTCCCTGTTTAGATTTTGTTAGATACGAAACCGTATCAATAATATTATTTAATGCAGCCGGTCAATGTTAGCCGCCGACCGGCAAACGAATAACTCAAGTAGGACGGCAAATCTTATGCACATGCCTCTAAACGGCGCGGGTAGTTTGCACATCGCAGAATTTAAGATATAAATTGCGATGCATAGGTAAAGTTAACCTGATTTTTTTGCCTGTGGGGAAAGTATAGCAACATAAGCATATAAAGTCAATAGGAATACCATGCTATTTTTTGTACTTTTCTGTTATCGGAAATTGAAAATTTCCTTTTCGATGTAGTAGCGAAAGAAAGTTGAATTTTTCCAAGTATTTGTGATAAATAGCTTTAAAAATCAACTCGTATATATTATAATATATATTAGCAATAATAAACCGGAAAGGGAGTATATGGGGATGAACAAGTTATATATTTTCACACCGGACAAACTTGGAACCATATCGCCTGGCATTTATGGTCATTTTTCCGAGCATCTCGGAGGCGTCATTTACGACGGTATCTGGGTCGGAGAGGGCTCTGATGTGCCAAACATCCGCGGTTTCAGGGCAGAGCTTGTCGAAAAGCTAAAAGCTATAAATCCGCCCATGTTGCGCTGGCCGGGCGGTTGCTTTGCCGAAATTTACGACTGGCGCGACGGCATCGGCCCGCGGGAAAAGCGCCCGGTCAGGATAAACTGGTGGCATAACCACGACCACCGCTATGAGCCAAACGAAGTCGGCACCGACGAGTTTATCTTTTTCTGCCGGCTCATAGGAGCGGAGCCTTATATAGCGGCAAACATCACGTCGATGACGCCGCTTGATATCCGCGACTGGATAGACTATTGTAATACGCCGAACGGAATTACTACATACGCAAAGCTGCGCGAGGAAAACGGAAACCCGGAGCCCTTTAACGTCAAATATTGGGGCGTGGGCAATGAAACTTGGGGCGGCGGCGGCAACATGACGCCCGAGGTATACGCGCATGAATATCGCAAATATGCGACCATAATGAGCAATACAGATCCAACCATAAAGCTCATCGGCTCCGGCGCAAACTCGATAGACTATAGCTGGACAAAGCGCTTTATGGAGATATTCGCCTCCTCCGACAAAATTATGAGCTATTTCTCGCTGCATTACTATTGCGGGTCAAGCGGTCACCCGACCGAGTTTACGGTGGATGAATGGTATCAACTTCTTTCGCAGGCTGCCGGCATAGAGTATTGCCTGCGGCGCCACTGGAATTATATATGCGGCTTCGGCATGGAGAGACACGCAAAGCTGGCTATTGACGAGTGGGGAGCATGGCATCCCGAAGGGTCCGGCCCCTCGAAAGGATATAACCTGTTCGAGCAGCAGAACACTATGCGCGACGCGATGATAGCGGCTTTGACACTAAATATTTTCAACAATAACTGTGACAAGGTCGAAATAGCGGCAATCGCGCAGCTTGTAAACAACCTGCACACGCTCTTCTTAGCCTCCGGTCACAACCTTATAACAACGCCTACATATCATATTTTTGATATGTATAAAGGCCACCAGGGCGGCGAGGCGATAAGAACCGCGGTCGACAAAAACGAGGATATTACTTTTAAAAACCCGAATAACGGCAGAGAAAGCCATATACCAAAGCTGTCGTTTTCGGCGTCTATCAAGGACAGTAAATTGACGCTCACGATTGCAAACCTTTCGCACGATACGTCGGAGGTCTTGAGTCTCGAGCCGATAGGCATAAAGCTCGCCGACAGCGCGCAAATAGGAATTTTAACCCACACCGACTATCACGCGCACAATACATTTGAAGACCCCGAAAACGTAAAGGCTGAGTACAAAACGGCAGACATCTCGGACGGTGTGGTAACTGTTCCGGCAGCATCGATTGTTGCGATTACGGTGGATATAGTCTGATAAAAGTGCGGCCTTGACCTGTGCCACAGTGCCCGCTCGGCACAGGTTAAGGCCTCTGTAGAATATAGTGCAATATTTTTTTGCACGATTTATTGAAAATGTGAAAAACAATCCGATATTGCGTCCCATACGGTGTTGCTATTGCATATATGCCCCGCTATAATAACAGTGACAGTATTAACCTATTTTGAGTGCGGCAGCAGCATCCGGTCATATATATAAGTGAAGGCTTAGTCACCTTGAGACAGATGCGGTTTATGAATTTGATGCGTTTTGTATCGGTAATACTGCTTTCAGTTTTGTTTATAGTATGTGTAGTTTCATGCAGGCCCGCCGGCATTGCCGGAGGGGGTTATGCGGCCTCGGACACCGATTACGATGAGATACTGTTTGAGAAAAAGCGCACATTAACCTTGCTGATGGATTTGCCTTATCCGCTATCAAGTTATGACCAGCAGTCAATTGAGGCATATAAAAATATAATAGGCGAAGTAAGCGCAGCTCTTCCATCTTTGAACGCGATAGACGAGGCTGACGATTACATTTTGCGACTGCAGGAAGTTTTAGGCTCGATGCGGCTGACTTCAGGCGAATTGCCGCAGGTTTACATAAAAGTCGCGGGGGATATAGGAGACGGTTACAAGGAAGCCTCGGTGATGATAGTGGATACACAGGGTCGGGAACATACCCGAAACACACCTGTCACCATAAAACTGCGCGGCAACAGTACACGCGGTGCCCCGAAAAAGCCGTATACGATTAAATTTGAAACCGGCCTTTCAATACTCGGCATGGAGAAAAGCAAAAAGTGGGTGCTTCTTGCAAACGCATTTGACAAAACAATGCTGCGCAACAAAATGGCGCTTGATTTTGCGCAGAGGCTGAATTTCCCTTATTCTCCTGAAGGCGTGTTTGCCGAAGTTTATCTCAACGGCAAATACAGAGGGCTGTATCTTTTGACCGAGGCGGTAAACGAAGGCAAGAATCGGGTCAACATAAACGTGGAAGCCGGCGATTTTCTGTTCGAGCATGAAACCACAAGGCAAGAAGCCGGCAAAACCTATATAACGACAAAACGGGACATGCGGTTTAAAATTGTCGAGCCCAAAACGCCAACTGCGATGCAAATATCATCGGTACGAGATTATCTGCTTGAAATCGAGCGGGCTATGGAAAGCAGAGATTACGACAAAATTTCGCGCTATATAGACGTGCCCTCGTTTGTCGATTTTTATGTGCTGATGGAGCTTTTTAAAGACGTTGACGGCTGGTTCAGCTCGATGTATTTTTATCTCAAAGACGGGGTCATGTATGCCGGCCCGGTTTGGGATATGGACCTCAGCAGCGGCAATGTGTCGGATAAAGTTGACGAAGACAAATACCGGGCGTATTGCAATTTGCCCGGGTTCGGCACCGGCTCGCGTGACAGTGCCGACGGCATTTGGATGCGCTTTGGCTGGCTTGACATTTTGATGAGCTGCGAGCGATTCTACTCGATGGTGCGCGAGCGGTATTTGGAGCTGCAGCCCTATATAGTAAATCTTTATGAGGACAACCGCCTGGGACAAAATCAGATTGATAAACTTGTTGCCGAAAATCGCGCGGCAATCGAGCGCAACAACGAGATGTGGCCGATGGATGTTGCCTACAGTATATACGAGATGAAACCTCTGCCGACCTATGAGGAGAATGTAATGCACTATAGGGATTGGCTTAGGCGCAGAAACGATTTTTTGCTTTCTTATTTTGGCTAAATTCACACTGCGGGGAAACAGAAGCTATGTATAACACCGAGCTGTACAATTTTATCACTGACAAAAGGCATCACGCTTTTCGCGGAAAAGGGCTGCCGTCGCGAGCGCAACAGTACAAGGCCATGGGGCTTTCTCCGCGCGAGCGAATGGCGAGGCGGTTTTGTGAGGCTGCGGAAAAGGAAGCACAGTCGCCGCATATATTGCCGGGCCAAAAAATCGTTCTGATGCGAACGGTGCCCGATTTACCCGACGTTCTGACAGAAGACGAATGGAACGAGATAAAGAAAACGGCACATGTACACGAACGGGGCTACATATCGAATATCTGTCCCGACTATATGTCGGTAATCTCAAAGGGCTTTAAAAAAATAAGAGAAAACGCCGATAAGTGTAGCAGACAGGTGCTCGATGCGCTGTCAAGCCTTTGTGCCGGGTACCGGCGGCAAGCAGCAGCGCAAAACAGAGGCGATGTTGCGGCTGTGCTCGAGCGCATTCCCGAGTATCCGGCCGAGACTTTCCACGAGGCGCTGCAGTTTTTCCGAATACTGCACTATGCATTGTGGCTTGAGGGCAATTATCATAACACGGTTGGCCGATTTGACAAATATATGATGCCCTATCTGCAACGCGACCTCGACCGCGGAGTGCTTACGGAAGACGAGGCAAAAGCGCTGCTTGAGGACTTTTTCCTATGATTTAATATCGACAGCGATCTTTATCCGGGTATACAGCAGGGTGACAACGGGCAAAGCATGATGCTTGGCGGGCTTTGCGAGGATGCTGGAGCGCGTATTTCTGCGAGCTCGACAAAGAGTATCAGGACCATGTTATCAGACGTCATGAGTATGTCGTTTGAGGGTATGTCAAAAGCAGTAGTTTTCGACATCCAAGGCTTTTCGACCGACGACGGGCCGGGCATACGCACGACGGTGTTTTTCAAAGGCTGCCCGCTCAGATGCCTGTGGTGCCATAACCCGGAGGGGCTGTCCCCCGAGCCTGAGCTGTGTGTTAAGGTCGCAAGATGCAAAAATTGCGGAAAGTGCCTTGCCGGCTGCAATCATCCTGATTGCCAACAATGGGGCAGGTGCCTGCATATCTGCCCGTCCGGCAACATAAGCGTGGTGGGAAAACAGTATACCGCAAGCGAGCTTGCCGAGCTGCTTTTGCGTGACAAAGATATTTTCGATTCAAGCGATGGCGGCGTGACATTTTCCGGCGGTGAGCCGCTGCTGCAGATTGAGTTTATAGCAAGCCTGACACCAAAGCTCGGCGGAATACACACCGCTGTGGAAACCTGCGGATATGTGAGTGAGCGTAGTTTTAGTGTGGCGCTCGACTGTATAGACTTTTTTCTGTTTGACCTTAAAGTCTATGACAGCGGCAGACACAAAAAATACACCGGCGTCGAAAACGGGGTGATTTGCCGCAACCTCAAGACTTTGCAAAAATCGGGAAAACCTCATGTAATCCGCATACCGCTGATACCGGGTTATACGGACGACGAGGAGAACCTCCGCGGGCTTGCCAAACTTGCGGGCGGCTCAACGGTTCAGCTTTTAACATACAACGCCCTCGCGGGCGCAAAATATGCAAATTTAGGTAAAGTTTATCCGCTGGCAGGCCTGCAGCCTACAAAAACCGAAGGGCATAAAAAGTATATTAATGGGACAACCGCTGACCGATAATCTCACAAGTAATGCGCTGGACATATCATGCATTTGGCAAGGTCGCCAAACGTAGAATAATAAGCGAATAAAAAATGCTCAGACCTGAAAACTGCGGTCTGAGCTTTTTTGTAGTTTATTCTGCGGACAGGTAAAGGTCAATAAACTCTTGCAGCTGTGCCTCTGCTGCTGTTATGCGCTTCTCATAACTTGAAATCCAAGTCTGTGACTTCTGCTGGAGCGGCTCAAGGAAAGACCATGTGAAAATGTCATTGGCGTAAGAGCCGCCGTACACGAGGGGGAAGTTAGCGTCGATGCCGTCGTAGATAAGGTCAATCATATACGAGGAGTAGTTGTCGCGCGTGTATTTGATTTTCAGAGCAATCTCGTAATATGCAGGTATAAGTGTCTTGTTGCTCTCCTCGCAGAGTGCCTGTATAACCGCGCTTGCGAAATCCGGATCGCCGCAAGTAGTGGGTATAACACCTATTTCGGCGGTATCATGTACGGTTGTGTGATATTTGGACTGTGCCTCGTCCAGTTTAGGATAGGGCAGTATGCCTATATCGCTCTCCATGTCGCGCAGCAGCCCAAAATCCCCTATCCGAACGGTGCTTATAAACAGGCTTCCGTTGCTTTTGAATTTATTGAGAAACTCCTGGCTGTTTTCTTGATAGTTTGTGTATGTTGCGTCGTTGTAGTAGACATCGTAAATCTTTTGATAAAGCAAATCGGAACGGTCGTTTGCAATTGTAATGGAAGGAATACCGTTTTCGTCGCGAGATATAAAATCTGGTTCTCCAGCGTATTCATACGGGAAAATCGAACCGCCAACTCCCGCTATGATCATACCGAACCGGTCTTCTGCGTCAATTATGCTGTTGCCGTTTATGTCAAGATAAGCGTCTTTTATGTACGTAATCAGCAAATCAAACGTCCATTTGCCGTCGTTGACCGCCTTATAAAGCTCGTCGGGGTCGCCGTAAATATCTCTGAATATATCGCGGTTATAGTACATTACGTGCGCTTTGCAAAGCACGTCGATGAAATAGTCTCCCACAAGCAAGTACATTCTGTCGTTGCCAATGGTAAGGTCGCGCATGTAATCGTACCACCAGCCGACCTTGTCGAAGTCAAAATATTTGCAGTCGTAGATATTTACAAACATCTTTTCTGCCGACAGCAAGCCAAGTCCACGCTGGTCGTTGACAATCAGTTCAAAAGCGTCGTCGCCGGCCTGGATAATCTTGCGGACATTCGTTGCGACCTGATCCCAGTTGTAGTCGGTTTCGGTGTACACGAATTTGACGTTAAGCCGGTCGGCAACGTCAAGATTGCGCTGGTACACAGCGTCGGCAACCACGTCACCTGTGGCCTCGCCTGCATCCATCATCAGATCGGCCGAGCTTATGGCTGTGTTGCTCATCTGGATTCGAAAATCGCGTCCTCCGAAGTTGAGCCCCGCAAGAATATCCACTTCTGTCGTGACATCGCTGTCGGTCTGCTCAGGTTTCGTGTCTTCACTGGTGTCTGCGGAGCTATTTCCGCAAGAGACAAGGAGCAATGACAATGCAACGGTTGATGCGAGCAGGAACGCAAGAGCCTTTTTAAAATTCATAGCGCTTTACCTCGGTACTTTAATAATGTCACATCTTAAATTATAGGTATATAAACTATTAAATAAATTATTTATATGTAAACAATGCATTAAAATGCTAAAAACAAACACTAAATAACAACTATATGTAAATGTGGTAACAAATTAGCTTGACCTGGATGAATGGGCAGTTTTATATGCCATAGGCGAAATCCCCATGCGCTGCTTGAAAATCCTTGAAAAATAGTTTACATCGTCATAGCCAACCATCAGCGCTGTTTGCTTCACGGTATAATTGCTTTCTCTCAAAAGCGACGCTGCTTTATCAATTTTATAGCTGTTTACATATTCATTGAAACCCATTCCATACGCTTTTTTTATTCGGCGATATAAAGTTGAGCGGCTTATATTAAGCTCGCTGCAAATTTTCTCCGCTGTTATGCGTGTGCCGACATTGTGTTCAATATAGGCCTTTATCATCTCGTCGGGATTATCTTCGGTATCTATTACAAGGCGATCATTTTGCATGCGATCGGCAATAAATTTCAGCATCGAGCACATGGAGCGAAAGCGAAATTCGCTCATGACGCGCAGTTTGCCATAATAATAATCGCGATAATAGTTATATGCCGCTGGTGTAAATACTTTTGAGTCAATTTTTTGTAGCTTGTGATAAATAGCGTTAAAATTCTCATCGGTTTTTTCACAATCATACACCTGACCGACAAAAATCATCGCGCTGCATTTGCCGTTTACCGGGACGGGAATAAGCCCCTCGTAAAAGCCGAGATGGCAGCGGTAAATGTAAATTTCGCCGCTTTCCCGGCATTTTTCGACGGCGTGTTCGTCGCATTTTATGCACAGGTTGTCAATTTCGCGACTGTTTCTTATTGCGCGGCAAAAGACATCGTCCATGTTAACCGATGGGTATGCAATACAGTTGTGATAATTGAATATCTTGTTGTAATACGAAACACGCACGGGCGGCTCAAAAACCGAAATGGCGATTCCGCCTGTGGCATAATAAAAGTCTTTGAAAAAATCAAAAAGCTTGTGTGAAAAGACTAATCCCATTGGAATTTCATCCCCTAAAAACAGCGGATTGCTTAACATGGTTGTATATTGCGTTCTGCTGTTTATAAATATTATACAACAATAGAAAATAAAGTCAACGGATGGAAGTCACCATGCACAAGGGTAACTTCCGGCCGTTGACTATTTTGTCTGATCGGCTGCTATTTGCTAGATTTTTTCTTTGCGGCAAAATATGCGAGCGTACTGGCGGAAGCAGCAGCTATTATCGATATGGCTATTGTCATATTTCCCGTTGCGGGAGAAGGGGGAGTGTCAACTGTTTCGACGGGTGCCTCGGCGGCCGTTTTGGGTTCGGCTTCAGTTTCGGGCTCGGGTGTTTCTACGACTACTGCAGCACCGAAAATCGCTGTTCCGCAAACGTCGGTATAGTGCCACATTTCAGAGCCTTCGGGTGACCATGTTACAACACCGACACGGGATCCGAGCTCGGCGTTACATGCCGTAATCTCGAAACCGAACTTAAGACCTTCGCTTACGTCAACCTGCTCGGGGATGGGCATTGCCAATTCGTATAAAATGTGTCCGTTACCGGTATCTGCAACGGTTGCGAATTTGATTTTGTCATATAGACCGGTGTCGGCGTCGGTTGCATACATGTGATATGTAACCATAGTGCCGTCGCCTGAAAGGTTGATATAGCAGATCAGGTCGCCGCTGTTTGCATAGCTGTACTCATAAGCTTCTTCGCGGATATATGAGAAGTCAAGAATAACACCTATCGATTCTCGGTTCCAAGTTTCTTCGGGTGTGGCATGTGAGTAATCAATATCAGGGTCGGTCACGTCCACATAAAGGTAAATATAGTTGCTGTCATAGAGAGTGTAAAACACTCCGTTTGTGTTTCCGGGAGACATGGGGAAGTACTCAAAGTTTTGCTCAACCAGTTGCTGTTCTTCTGCGTGGCTGTAGAGGTCATCTTTTTCGGCATCAATTACAATCAAGCCGTCAGGAACCCGTGGAACATTCATAACTTTGGTGCTTTCGGCGGCGCCGACCGATGTGGAAAGGAGGAGCGATGCAAATAAAACAGTGGCAAGTATGCTCAAAACTCTTTTAGCTTGCAATTTCGACACCCCTTCGTGTTGTAATGTGGCAGATATGTAAAATATTAGTATATATCCATTATAAATGGCTATTACGCCGAATTCTATGGACTTGTGTCCCATCTATTAGCACTATAATCCCAGATGTAAATGTGCATAAAATTGCAACTAATAGCTATATACATTTGCAGCAGACATTAATACAAGTCTCAATTGCACAAACAACCGAAATGGAAAAAGATACCACATAGTAATAAACTGCACACAATTAGGACACAGAGAATTATATAACCAGAAATACACAGCATGTATATTAAATGGGAATAATATGGTATAATTTAAGACAAGAAAACACCTGCGGTTACAAAAAGTGTTGTCCAATCAGTTTACCTGCATATATAACTGCCAGTTGACACATCTTTATTATATCGGAGGGTTTTGTTGGAGATGATATAATGAATTTTAACGGAATACTGTTTACTGACACTGCTTTGGCGAAACAAGCGAAAAGTTTTTATCCGACAGCGACTTATGGTTTGTCACTGTCAACTGCATTTTTTGTTAAATTGCCGTATACAATTTATGATTTGCTTGGGCCACATCATCCAGATGCCGAAAAGCCGTTTGTGATTGAAAAAACCATATATATTTCCAAAATCGACTACGAAAATTTTATCACAGATTTGTGTGTAGACCGTTGGTTTATAGAGCAAAACCGAAGACTTTGCCACATTGATGAAAATAGCAATTGGCATTGCATTTTAGTTAAGCGTTATCGAAGCAGCGACGGTATTCTCGTAATGTCCGGCGGGCGTGTGTTTCCTTATTGGGCTGCTTATGTTCGAGACATATAGCCATAAGTTTTATAGTCGGACATTATGTCGACTACAGCTATAAAGGCAGCACTATTTCATTTTATTTTCCGCAAAACATTTATCCCAGCGACAGCACAAAACTGCAGATAAAATAAAAAGCTCTGACGCCGCAAAAAGACGGCGTCAGAGTTTTGTTTTATAAATTACACACGCTATGGCTTTTCGGCAATAATATTTGAAATATAAAATAAGAGGGCATAAATTAAAAATCAAACGATGCGTGCAAAAACGACATTATCAATTTCCACAAAGCCTTGGTTGCCATCGGTTCTGGTTATAAGGATTCGAGCTTTTGCTGCGCCTTCGGGAGCAGGATCTGTGATACCTATATAGTGTACCCAGCTCATTGAATTGACGATATCCGACACCAAGTTGCGGCTTGATATGAGATTCAGTCCCTCACCTAATTCGCGACCGTGTTTGTCAAGCCAAATAACCTTAATTATGGTCGTGCCGTAGATAGACTCAACTGAAGTCTGGCGGAACCCGATACCGATGCTGAGCAAAAAGCTTTGTCCTTCGGGACAGTAAAGGTCTACATCCTGCCACAGAGCGCCGCCGGTTAGGTCAAGTCTGGCAGCATAGCTCCCTTCGTAAACGTCGTTTCGCTGGACCCTGGTTGCGAGGTCATGGCACCAATTGTTGAGGTTGTTTTCAAAGCTTGGATTGCTGACGAGATTGCAGCTCAAAACCGGAATAAACAGAACCTGATCAAGTCTTAAGAAGTCGCCCGTATTGGGAACGTCAGCCTCGAAGATAATCCGCGCAGTTGTCGCGCCGCAAATTGGAGGCGAGGTAACAAAGAGATAGCTCAGATAATTTTCCTGATTGTCAAGAGTTTCGTTAGGGATAGAAGCGCATAAGCCGGTACCGATTGTTATGCCGTTCTGGTTCAGCCATTCGACGTGTACCGACAGCTCTACCCGACCGTCACCTTGAACGGCAAAGCCGAGCAAGAACGGATATTTGTGCGAAAGCTGCCGAATGTTGACGTCCTGATAAAGCGCCCCGCTGTTGGTAGTTATGACGTGCCCTGAATCCACAAGTGACTCACTATAGGACGAGTGAAACGCAGGGCCATTGTCTGAATCGGCTGTCCAGCCAAACAGGTTCGCCTCGAACCCGCCGTTTTTGATAAGGTTTTGAAATGCCATAGGTGCAAGGATGACATTGTCGATATAGATGCAATCGTTTTCTTCGGAAAGGCCTTCTCCCTTTGTGAATGCGAGTTTGGCAAAAGCTGCGTTTTTCGGGATGACGTCGGTCTGTGCTATAAAGGTGATCCGCGCGTTGTTGTTCAGACGGTCAGCCGGGACCAGCATTCTAAGTCCGAGACCTATAAAGTTAAAGTTTTCGTCGAGCCAGGAAATCTGGACTATAAGAATACCCGGATTTTCGTTTGTGGCAGGGTTAATATCGGCAAAGGCGTTGAAACTGAACAGCAGCGGGCATTCGCGCACACCGCGCAGCGAAATTTCTTGTTCGAGCACTGCTACACCGGGGCCAAGTGCTGCCTGGATAGCGCCTTCAAATGCGCTGCTATCGGTAAAATCTGTATTTGACGTAATCCACTCAAAAGCCTGCCATTCAAAACTGGGGTCCTGGACAAGGTTTACACAGCGCGTGCATTTTTTGTTGTTGCCGCAACCACAGATAGAGCCGTCCCAAATAACAGTATTTGCCGCATGTTTGGATATATTACTTGAAATCCCGTCGCTTTGGGCGATGTTTTTTTGTTTTTGAGATTCTGATTTATTATAAAAACGGGACATATTAACTCTCCTTTTAATTTAATATCTTGAGTGCAAGCTATACACTCTGTTTTATGTGACCTGTATGCAATGGCGGCAAACCAAGGCTGTTTCGATTGTGCAGTCTGCATAAAATATAGTTTTTTATTTTAACAAATCCAAAAAAGAGTAGCTGCAGATTTTTTAGTTACGTTTTTGGTGCAAGACGTTATAGTTGTTGCCCTTACCATTATATTGGGGAGTTTTGGCCGGTGTGAATAGCACAGGAGGGCGACAGCGGGATGAAATTAAGGCAATAAAAAAGGCGCGCATAAGCACGCCTTCGAGGATTTTTCGATTTTTCTACTTGACAAATGCAGCAGCGTGTGATATAATGTTAAGGCTTTCGAGCAAACCCGGCTAAAAACGCGGGTGTGGCGGAATTGGCAGACGCGCAAGATTCAGGATCTTGTGACTGCAAAGTCATGCAGGTTCAAGTCCTGTCACCCGCACCATGGCAGAGCGTGATGTTGCGCTCTGCTTTTTTTGTTTTATACACGCTTGCCGCGCGGCATGACTGCACAGCGAGCGTTTTTTGCTTTACAGCGACTTTGTGAAAGCTCATTTGCACACGCCGCGGTTGTTACAATTGACGTTATTTGATGCACTTTCGTGAAAAAAGATAGTAAAAAATCAACGGGCTTTCTTGACTTGATTGGTTGCGTTTGCTATAATGCTCGTAGCTATCAGGGTGCCAAAATTCATGCATATCAAACCGCAACGGGTGCTCTTTTACTGTGCCGGCGAAGACGTCCGCCGCCCTAATAATTGAATATACCGCAGGAGGGATGACCATGAAAAAGCTTGTGGCACTAATGCTTGCGTTCTGCATGACAGCCGCGCTCGGATTGTCGTGCGCCCGGCAGGGCTTGTCGAGCGACAAAGAGACGACAGCCGCTGCCGAAACGGAGCCCGAAACACTTTCGCCCGAAGAAGCGAGAAAAGCCATTCCCGACAATCTGCCCGACAAAAATTATGACGGGTATACGTTTACGGTGCTTGCGCGCGACCGCCAGGATTTCATAGACGACATCGGAGCGGGCATAGAGGAAACGGGCGACGTTATCGACGACGCGATATACAAGCGCAACTCAACGGTTGAGGAGCGGTTTAACATCAGCATAGACGCCCAGCATGTTCCCGACCCGATTTCAATGCTGCGCCAGTCGGTGCTTGCCAAAGACGATGCCTATGACCTCATGCTTTCGCATGTAATTGAATGCGGTTCGGCGGCACTCGAGGGCAACTATCTCGACTGGTACAATGACCTGCCGTATGTAAATCTCGATCAGCCATGGTATATAGGAAATGCGCTCGATGCCCTTTCGGTTAAAAACCGCGCGTACATAATGGCGGGCGAGTATTGCCTTTCCATCCTGCGTTTTACATACTGTATGTATTTTAACAAGGAAATTGCAAGTGACCACAATGTGGGCAACCTCTATTCCATTGTTATGGACGGCGGGTGGACGATTGACAGGCTCAACGAAATTGTCAAAGGCGTGTATCAGGATATCGACGGCGACGGGCAAATGACCGACAAAGACCTGTACGGCTTTACGTCCGACTACTGGAGCGCGGCGATCACATACCAGTATGCGTTCGATAACCCCGTCATGACCAAAAACAGCGAGGGTATACCCGAGCTGGCGTTTAACACGCCCAAGCTCGCACAGATTGTAGACAAGCTCTATACATTTTTCTATGAAAATCCCGGCTCCTATGTGGGCGACTGGGGAGTGTCCGGCCCATTTTGGCACGAGGGGCGCGTGCTTTTCCTCAACGGGCTTTTCACAAATGCCTCGACATATCGCGACCTTGAGTTCGATTTCGGCATAATACCCTACCCCAAGTGGGACGAAGTTCAGGCAAGGTATTACACCATGTCGGACGGCGCGCACGATGTTATGGCGGTGCCGATAACCACCGACGACCCCGAGCGCACCTCTATAATCGTCGAGGCACTCAACGCCGAAAGCTACAAGCAGGTCATACCCGCCTATTACGAGACGGCGCTGAAGGTCAAATACACGCGCGACGAGGAGTCGGTACAGGTGCTTGACATGGTGCTTGAGGGCCGCTCGTTCGACTTCGGCTATGTCTATGACGGCTGGCAGGGTCTCGCGTTCATGGTGCAAAACCTCACAAGCAGAAAGAGTAAGGATTATGCATCCGAATATCAGCGTCTTGAAAAAGGCGCGATAGTAAGGTACGATAAGGTTATAGACGCGCTGCTGGGTTTGGAAGAATAAACAAACATGCCGTCCGGCATCGGCCGGACGGTTTTTTTGGCCCGGATATTTTCTACTTGATTTGGATATAGGTAAATATATGCGTTTCTGTCCAAAGTGCAGTGCAATTTATATATAATACACATGAAAGAAGGTTTGATCGCGGCAAATGAGTAACAGCCAAAACAGGTCGGATGTGCGAGTGTCGCCAAGACTTGACAAACGAGGTGAACATGGCCCGTTTGATATAATCGGAGATGTGCACGGATGTGCCGGCGAGCTGTTCGAGCTTTTGGAGAAACTGGGCTATACAATTGAAAAAGGCACATACGCTCATCCCGACGGGCGGCGCGTCGTTTTTCTCGGCGACCTGTGCGACAGGGGGCCGCGCAATGTAGACGTGCTGCGCGCGGTGATGGCGATGGTGGACGGCGGCTCGGCGCTCTGTGTTGTAGGCAACCATGACGACAAGCTCATGCGCTGGCTTGCAGGCAGAAATGTGCAGCGCACGCACGGCTTGCAGGATACGGTTGACGAGCTTGTGCGGGAAAGCGCGTCTTTTCGCGCACGGGCGGCTAAATTCCTGGGCAGTCTGGTGAGCCACTATATACTCGACGGCGGCAAACTCGTCGTCGCGCATGCGGGGATAAAGGAAAATCTGCAGGGAAAAGACTCAAAGTATGTGCGCAAATTCTGCATATACGGCGATATTACGGGCGAGTTCGACGAGACAGGTTTCCCGATCCGTCGTGACTGGGCAAACGATTACAGGGGGCGGGCTGCCGTTGTGTATGGGCACACGCCCCACCTTGAGCCGGTGATAAAAAACAACACCTGGTGCATCGATACCGCATGTGTGTTCGGCGGCAAGCTGACCGCGCTGCGCTACCCGGAGTTTGAGCTTGTCAGCGTGCCGGCACACATGAAATACAGCGAGCCTGCAAAGCCGCTTACCCTGGCGGAGTAAAAAACGTGAAGACAAACGGACGGTCGAGTGCGCAAAATCAGAAAAGGACATATAATGGAATATAACTTCAAAAAACCGCTTCAAAAACCGCCGGCACAATACCGTGTCACGGCTGCGGTTAATATAATATTAACAAAAACGCGTTTATCTGTTTACAAGCGATATATATAATAACTTTATAACATAAAATATACCCTCAAATGCGATGAAGGAGAATTGCATGCGGCATCCCCGCGCGCAGAGAGCCGGTGGTTGGTGTAAACCGGTGGCGGCGCTGTATGCGGATCGCTCCGGAGCAGAGACGCCGAAGTGTAGTAAGCGTATTCCGGTAGGGCACCGTTACATGCCCGGGGTTTGATGGAACCCTTAAATGAGTGGATTTTTCCTTTTTGTTGCGCGTACGCTAAAGCTGTCGGTATAGCTATAGGTATACGCAAAAGGAAGGAAAAGTCAAAATGAGTGGTACCGCGAGGATAGTTATATCCCCGTCTCATTATACATTTCCGGTATGACCGGATGTATCTGAGACGGGGTTTTCTTTATATCGTTTTTTACTTTATAGCTTACAAAAGCGTTATTCTGGGAGACAAGCAGTTATGAAAAAGATATTCGTGCTCGATTCAACGCTGCGTGACGGTGCGCAGGCAAAAAGCATTTCATTTTCGCTACAAGACAAGCTGCGTGTTGTCACAATACTTGACAGGCTCGGAGTGACCTATATAGAAGCGGGCAATCCGGGCTCAAATCCCAAAGACATGCAGTTTTTTGAACAGATAAAGCACAATCCGCTCAAAAACGCGCGACTTACGGCGTTTGGAAGCACACGCCGTAAAAATATAAAACCGGAAGAAGACCAAAACCTGCGCGCGCTGCTTGCAGCGGATACACCCGCGGTGACGGTATTCGGCAAATCATGGGATATTCATGTAAAAGAAATTATCGGAACCGACCTTGCCGAAAATCTTGCAATGATAAGAGATACGGTTTCGTATCTTAAGGCACATGGGCGCGAGGTAATTTACGATGCCGAGCACTTTTTCGACGGCTACAGAGAAAACCCCGAATATGCGCTTGCCACGATAGCCGCGGCTTATAATGCCGGTGCCGACTGCATTTGCCTTTGCGACACGAACGGAGGCACGTTTCCCGACGACGTTTACAAAATCACAAAGCTTGTTTGCGGACGTTTCCCGATACGCATCGGTATACATGCGCACGACGATGGAGGCATGGCAATCGCTAACAGCATAATGGCCGTGTCCGCGGGCGCGACGCATGTTCAGGGCACACTTGTGGGATTCGGCGAGCGCTGTGGAAACGCAAATCTTTCGGCCATAATTGCAAATCTTCAGCTCAAAAAGAATTGCGACTGCATACCCGAAAGCGAGCTTGTAAAACTCACCACCACAGTGCGGGAAGTGGCAGAAATCGCAAATGTCACCCTGCCTGGCTCGATGCCCTATGTAGGCAGCAGCGCTTTTACCCACAAGGGAGGCATGCACGTCGACGGTGTTATCAAAAACGCTCGCACTTTCGAGCATGTTCCGCCCTCCTCGGTCGGCAACAGCCGCCAGCTCCTGCTGTCCGAGGTGGCGGGGCGCAGCACGATACTCGAAAAAGTAAAGCAGATATTCCCCGAAATCCGCAAGGACTCGGAGGAGGCGGCGCTCATAGTCGAGATGGTAAAAGAACTGGAGTGCCAAGGCTATCAGTTTGAAGGCGCAGAGCCTTCGTTTGAGCTGGCGGTGCGCCGCAAGCTCGGGCGCGAGGTGAAATTCTTTGAGCTTGAAAAGCTAAACGTAACCGACGAGCAGGGACTTCAATCGAGCGGCAAAACCGCTTATGCTACAGTAAAAGTAAAGGTCGGAAACAAAAGCGAGATAACCGCGGCAGAAGGCGACGGCCCGGTCAATGCCATAGACTGCGCACTTCGCAAAGCACTTGAGGTGTTTTATCCCGAAATCGGAGAAGTGAGGCTGACCGACTATAAAGTGCGCGTGATTGACTCGCGTGCCGCCACAGCCGCAACCGTACGGGTTTTCATTGAATCAACCGACGGGCACGACTACTGGACGACGGTCGGTGTAGCGGTCGACATAATCGCGGCCAGCACGAAAGCTTTGACCGATGCCATAGAGTATAAACTTCTTAAAACACATCTGGCAAAAACAGCAGCGGAACCTGCAAGGGAGGCAATATAAAATATGGGGAAAATGCTTACCGGCGCACAAATCGTCATGGAATGTCTTGTCGAACAGGGCGTTGACACCGTGTTCGGCTATCCGGGCGGTGCGGTGCTTAATATATACGACGAACTTTATAAAAACAGCTACAGAATCCGACACATTTTGACCTCGCACGAACAGCATGCGGCACATGCCGCCGACGGTTATGCACGTGCGACGGGCAAAACCGCCGTTTGCATCGCGACTTCCGGTCCGGGTGCGACAAATCTCGTCACGGGCATCGCGACGGCATATATGGACTCCGTTCCGATAGTGTTTATCACCGGCAATGTCAGCACCGACCTGATAGGTAAAGACAGTTTTCAGGAAGCCGATATTACGGGCATTACAATGCCCATCACCAAAAACAACTATCTCGTAAAAGATGTAAACAAGCTGGCCGACGTGCTGCGCGAGGCCTTTGCCATCGCAAGCAGCGGACGCCCCGGCCCTGTACTTGTGGATATTCCAAAGAACGTTTCTGCCGCTGTGGCCGAGTACACTCCGGCAAAACCTTACAAATATATAAGCCCTTCCGACGCGCCGCTTGACACCGAAAGCGTGAAAAATCTTGCCGAGCTGATAAACTCGACAGAAAAGATATTCATACTATGCGGCGGCGGAGTTATCCGTTCGGGCGCATCCGACCGCCTGCGTGAGCTTGCAAGAAAACTCGGCGCGCCGGTGGGAGCGACGCTCATGGGAATCGGCGGATACCCCTGTACAGATCAGCTTTATACGGGGCTTGTCGGCATGCACGGCACAAAAGCGTCGAATACTGCCGTATCCGAGTGCGAGCTGTTTTTGGCATTCGGCAGCAGGTTCAGCGACCGTGTGATAGGCGACTCCAGCAAATTCGGCAAAAATGCGGTTATAGCGCATATCGACATTGACGATGCCGAAATCAACAAAAACATACGCACGCACCACCATGTCCACGGCCCGATAGACGAAGTGCTCGACATGCTGCTCCCCATGATAAACCTGCCCGAAGAAAGCTTGGCCGCCCGCCGTGAGTGGGCAGATTACATCACATCAATGCGCTGCGGTGCGCTGACCGCGAAACCTGTGCAGGGTGACAGAAAGCTCACCCCGAAAGGCATCGTTGATACGGTGTACGGCGTAAGCCCGAAAGACACTATAATCGTCACCGACGTTGGGCAGCATCAGCTTTGGGCGGCGACATATTACAAATACGACGCTCCGGGTACACTTTTGACCTCGGGAGGTTTCGGCACCATGGGCTACGGCGCGGGCGCGGCGATAGGCGCAAAGCTCGGGCAGCCCGAAATGCGCGTTATACACATGACCGGCGACGGCAGCTTCAGGATGAACTGCGGGGAGCTTTCAACCGAGGAGCACTATGGCCTGCCGATTATAACCGTTATATTCAACAACGGGTCGCTCGGAATGGTGCGTCAGTGGCAGTCGCTATTTTACGACAAGCGCTACTCGCAGTCTACGCTTAATAGAGGGCCGAACTTCGTCAAGCTTGCCGAGGCATACGGCGTAAAGGGTTACGACCTTTACACGACAGGTGAGCTTGAGGCCGCATTGCGGGAAGCTCTCGACTCCGGCAAGCCTGCGGTTCTCGACTGCCATATAGAAATTGACGAAACGGTCACCCCCATGGTGGCGCCCGGCAAACCTATAACAGATTTTATACTTCAGGATATTGACGACTGACAAAGCCGCATGGTATCATATTAAAATACTAAAGCAAGCAAAAGCTCGTTATGCGGTTTACAAATCTGCCTTGTCGATTGCATATATTTATTATTATCCACACAGCACGAAAACGATTTGTAGACCGCATAACGTGGTAATATAGAGAATATTCGCTCAAAAATAAACGGAGAAATGCATTCATGAGAAGCGATTCTGTCACAAAAAACGCCGAGCGCGCACCTCACCGGTCGCTACTGAAGGCGATGGGCTACATAGACGAGGAGCTGCAGCGCCCGATTATAGGTATAGCCAACCCGCAAAACGAGATTATACCGGGACATATTCACCTTGACACGCTTGCAGAGCAAATCAAAGCGGGTATCCGTATGGCGGGCGGTACGCCGGTCGAGTTCGGCACGATTGGCGTATGCGACGGTATCGCCATGGGCCACCAGGGTATGAAATACTCGCTTGCCTCGCGCGAGCTTATCGCCGACAGCTGCGAGACAATGGCAATAGCCCACTGTTTTGACGGTATGGTATTTGTGCCGGGCTGTGACAAAATTATCCCCGGCATGCTGATGGCGGCCGCAAGGCTCAACATACCCTCGATAATAGTCACCGCCGGACCGATGCTTGCCTATAATGCGGGCGACGGACGCTGCCTTGACCTCAACAGTGTGTTCGAGGCGGTCGGCGCATACAAGGCGGGCAAGGCAACCGAGGCTGAGCTTGCATTTTGCGAGGACAATGCCTGTCCCGGCTGCGGTTCGTGCTCGGGCATGTTTACCGCGAACTCGATGGCATGCCTGTGCGAGGCAATCGGAATGGCACCGCCCGGAGGAGGCACGATTCCGGCGGTTTATGCGGAGCGACTTAGGCTCGCCAAACGGGCGGGCATGAAAATAGTAGAACTTGTTAAAAACGATATAAAACCCTCGGACATTCTGACCCCTGTTGCGTTCCGCAATGCGCTTGCGGTAGAGATGGCGCTGGGCTGCTCGACAAATACGGTGCTGCACCTTACGGCGCTGGCAAAAGAGGCGGGCGTGAGGTTTGACCTTTCGCTTGTAAATGAGATGAGCGAGCGAGTGCCTAACCTTTGCAGGTTGGCGCCGGCCGGGCCATATCATGTCGAGGATCTCTATCGGGCGGGCGGCGTGCAGGCGGTTATTCGCGAGCTTATCGACGCCGGCCACTATGACGGCAGCGCGCTCACTGTCACGGGCGCGACTGCAGACGAAAATACAAAGGGCGCACAGGTGCGCGACCGCAATGTAATCCGTCCCTGCTCCGAGCCCTATTCGCCTACCGGCGGTATAGCGGTGCTTTACGGCAACATAGCGCCCGACGGCGCGGTCGTAAAGCGTTCGGCTGTCGCGGAGGAGATGCTGTGCCATCGCGGGCCCGCAAGAGTGTTTGACTCGGAGGACGAGGCCATAGCCGCGATTTACGGCGGAAAGATAAATCCCGGCGACGTGGTGGTAATCCGCTACGAAGGCCCGCGCGGAGGCCCGGGCATGCGTGAGATGCTTGGCCCGACATCAGCAATAGCGGGTATGGGGCTGGACCGTGACGTCGCGCTGATAACCGACGGCAGGTTCTCGGGTGCGACAAGAGGCGCGTCCATAGGCCACGTTTCGCCCGAAGCCGCAGCCGGCGGCCCGATAGCATTGCTGCGCAAGGGTGACATTATCTCAATTGATATACCTGTCGGCAAAATCAATGCCGAACTCACCGAAGAGGAATTTGCGGCCCGCCGTGCCGAGTGGCGCGAGCCTGCACCAAAGATAACACATGGCTGGATGGCAAGATACGCACGGCTCGTGTCGTCGGCCTCGGACGGCGCGGTATTAAAATAATATAATGTAGGAAAATTTGACGGTCTATCTAACAGTCCATATTTATGTCTAATAAATACCCCCGCATATTTAGTATGCTGATTGCAGGATAGCGGGAGTGTTGCACAATTATCCCCTTTTTTAGAAAATACTTGCCCAGAGGTTATAGCCATGCGCATGATAAAAATATTTGACACAACGCTGCGCGACGGCGAGCAGTCGCCGGGATGCAGCATGAATATAAACGAGAAAATCGAGATGGCACGCCAGCTTGAGGCGATGGGCGTGGACATTATAGAGGCGGGCTTTGCCGCATCGTCGCAGGGCGACTATAATGCGGTAAAGGCGCTTGCCAAGGAGATTAAAAACTGCACGGTTGCGAGCCTTGCTCGTTCGCTGCCCCAAGATATTGACAGTGCCTGGGGAGCGGTCAAATATACCGAAAACCCGCGTCTGCATATCTTTATTGCGACCTCGCCTATACACATGGAATACAAGCTGCGCAAAACACCCGACGAGGTCTACGAGCAGGCTGTCGAGATGACAAAGTACGCCAAAAAATACTGCTCGGATGTGGAATTTTCGGCAGAGGACGCCTCTCGCAGCGACCGCCAGTTCCTAAAGCGCGTGTTTGAGGGCGTTATACGTGCGGGTGCCACAACTATAAACGTGCCCGACACGGTCGGTTATGCCTCACCTGCCGAGATGGCAGACCTTATCAGGTGGCTGCGCGAAAATGTCGAGGGCATGGACACCGTAACCCTTTCGGTGCACTGTCACAACGACCTTGGTCTTGCGGTGGCAAACACGCTTGCGGCGATTTTAGCCGGGGCCGACCAGGTAGAATGTACAATTAACGGCATCGGCGAGCGTGCCGGCAACGCAGCGCTTGAGGAGATTGTCATGAACCTCAAGACCCGCCGCGATTTCTATAATGCCGATACAAGAATAGACAACACGCAGATTTACAAGGCAAGCAGGCTGCTTTCCCAGATTACGGGCGTGAAGATCCCGCCCAATAAGGCAATTGTCGGGGACAATGCCTTTGCCCACGAGTCGGGCATTCATCAGCACGGTATGTTGGCAAACAGCCTTACATACGAGATTATGACGCCCGAGTCGATAGGGCTCAGCAGGAGCAAAATGGTGCTGGGCAAACATTCCGGCCGCCATGCTTTCAACCAGCGCCTGCGTGAGCTGGGCTTTGTCGTCAGCCTCGATGTCGCAGACAGCCTGTTTAAGGAATTTAAGACGCTTGCCGACAAGAAAAAGACGGTCAGCGACCGCGACATTGAAGCGCTTGTGCGCAGAGAGCTTGCAAGCGAGATACCGGAGGCTTTCATGCTCGAACGTTATGTAATCAACACAGGCAACACCATCACACCCACCTCGAGTATAACACTTATAAAAGCCGACGGCAGCCGCGAGGAAAAAGTCGCAATAGGATTCGGCCCGGTCGACGCGTCGTTTAATGCGATAAATAAAATTGTGGATATGAAGATAGAGCTTGAGGAATATTCGATTGATGCCGTTACCGGAGGCCACGACGCACAGGGCGAAGTCAGCGTGAAAATCACAAACGGTGAAAAGACCGTCAAAGGCTATGGCCTGTCGACCGACATCCTTGAGGCAAGCATACTCGCGTATATAAATGCAATCAACAATCTCATCTACGAAACAACCGAAAGGGAAGAAATTAAATGAGCATGACAATGACCCAGAAGATACTGGCTGCCCACGCGGGAAAAGATAGCGTGCGCGCCGGGCAGCTTGTCACCGTGTCGGTTGACATGGTGCTGGGCAACGATATAACTGCTCCCGTAGCCATCCGGGAATTCCAGAAGATGGGGGCCAATAAGGTTTACGATAAATCAAAGGTTGCCCTTGTGCTGGATCACTTTACTCCCAACAAGGATATCAAGGCTGCCGAGCAATGCAGGTTTGTGAGGGAATTTGCCCAAAGAATGGGCGTGGAGAACTTCTTTGATGTCGGCGAGATGGGCATTGAACACTGCCTCCTGCCTGAAAAGGGCCTGGTTGGCCCCGGGGACCTGGTGATAGGCGCCGATTCCCACACATGTACCTATGGCGCCCTTGGAGCATTTTCTACCGGTGTCGGCAGCACAGACATGGGCGCGGGCATGGCAACAGGAAAATGCTGGTTCAAGGTACCAACAGCCATTAAATTCGTGCTAAGGGGAAAGCCTTCGGGATGGGTAAGCGGCAAGGATATCATCCTTCATATAATAGGCATGATCGGGGTGGACGGAGCGCTTTACAAGTCCATGGAATTCATGGGTGAAGGCCTTCAGAACATCTCCATGGACGGTCGCTTCACCATGGCCAATATGGCCATC
>DGDL01000016.1:63620-63819 GCA_002385415.1 Clostridiales bacterium UBA3953 | reverse complement strand
AAAGCTCGCCCCAACCGAACGGGAGCAAAAACTCAAAGTCGGTTGTCGCCTGCGAGTAGTGGGCAAGCTCTTCTTTCTCATGGTCGCGCATACGCAGGTTCTCGGGTTTCATGCCCAGCGAGATCAGCCAGTTATAGCAGAAATTGCGCCAATATTCAAACCACTCGAGATTTGTACCCGGCTTGCAGAAAAATTCAAG
>DGDL01000016.1:0-63430 GCA_002385415.1 Clostridiales bacterium UBA3953 | reverse complement strand
GCAGAAAAATTCAAGCTCCATTTGCTCGAACTCGCGTGTGCGGAATATGAAGTTGCCGGGCGTGATTTCATTGCGGAACGCCTTACCTATCTGTGCGATACCGAAAGGCACCTTTTTACGCGACGAACGCTGAACGTTTTTGAAATTGACGAATATACCTTGAGCCGTTTCGGGACGGAGGTAAATTTGAGCCGCCGTATCCTCCGTCACGCCCTGGAAAGTTTTAAACATCAAATTGAATTTGCGTATATCGGTATAATCGCTTTTGCCGCAGTTGGGGCATGGCACTTTGTTTTCACGGATGAATTCAGTCATATCTTCCTGTGTCATGGCCTCAACCGTGACATCAAGCGCTTTCTCTTTTACAAAATCACCGACGAGATTATCGGCACGGTAACGCATTTTGCAGGATTTGCAGTCAATAAGCGGGTCGTTGAAGGTCGAAACATGGCCGGATGCAACCCAAACCTCCGGGTTCATAAGTATGGCACAGTCAATTCCGACGTTATATTCCGACTCCTGCACAAACTTCTTCCACCATGCGCGTTTAACATTGTTCTTCAGCTCCGCGCCGAGGGGGCCGTAGTCCCATGTGTTGGCAAGGCCGCCGTATATCTCCGAACCACTGAATATAAAACCGCGGTTCTTGCACAGCGCGACGATTTTGTCCATGGTTTTTTCGGTGTTATTCATATATTTAGTCTCCACTCCGTAAGTTATATGATTATCCTGTGTTTTTCGGTCGCCGGTCAACTTTGCCATTTGCCAATAGCGAAAATTCAGCCCGTATACTTATATTTGCCTATTATGTTATTTACACCGGCGGTATTGGGTATAAAAAATTTTTCTCCGTCGACCGTCTCCTCTTTACCCGGCAGCGCAAGCACTGTTTTGGTAAAGTCCTGATATGCAAACACAGCATCCAGGTTTTCGGCAAGCACATCTTCGGTAAAGTTGGTCTCTATCATGCCAGAGTCGAGCGCATTTGCAAACAGCTCCGGCAGCCGGGTAAGATATGCGGGGCTTGTAATTTTCGCAAGCACCGCTTTCATGAAGTCGACTATAACGGTGCGCCTCATCGCGTCGCCTTCGCTGTACGACCCATAGCGCAGCATTTTCACGACATCGTCTCCGGTCAGTTTTTGAGCGCCTTTTTTAATGTCAATGACCAGTCCCTCTTCGCCCTCCGACGGGTCGGAGTACCGCATATCATAGGGCACATTATATTCGATGCCTCCCATGCCGTCGATAAAGCTTTTGACTCCGTCCAATGTAAACAGTGCATAATAGTCTATGTATATGGAGAGCAGTCCCGATACTTTGTCTTTTATATATTCGGGTCCCGATTCTCCGAGCAGAGAACCGAGCGATTTGCTCAGACCCTTGTCCATAACCTGTGTGTTCGACGGTATCGGCAGAAACACATACTCGCGCGTTTCGACATTTACCTGAACAAATATAATCGAATCGGCGCAAATCCGCCTTTCCTTAATCGGGAAGCCGTCTATATTCCTGTTTATCTCTGAAAGGTCATAGTCGTCATAAACGTCGGGCAAGTAATCCGAGCCGATTAGCACTGCGGAAATCGTCGAACCGCGAAAGTCTTCCGTCAGCGGTTCGGTCTCCGGCGCCGTGGTTTCTATCGTGACACCGGGCTGCTGATTTTCGTCGGTATCGGCACTCGTTTCGGAGGGATTGTCACCGGTGTCGGCACCCGTAAGAAAATCAAGGTTGTTTTCGGCGATGCCTACCAGAAAATAAGCAATCAATCCGAATATAATCAGCGAAACACAAAGCGTGATCGCAAAGTTGCGTAATGCCGCCATATTTTCTCCTCCGGTTTAACCTATACAAAAAGCTATTATACCTTCCCTCGTCTGCTTTTACAAGGGGAATTTTATTAATTTTGCTTTTTAACACAATAGAACATGTTCAAAACATTGAATTTAAGTCAAATTGATGGTAAAATACCAATTGTCAGGCATGTAAAGCAGCAAAACCGCCTGTGCACGCCGCAATATTATAAATAGGAGAGATGATATGCTCGATAAATCGGTACCGTTCGGTGCGGTGATAATGGTAAAGCGCGATGCCGACAGTTATCCGCGCTTTGAGCTGCCGGCGGGGTACACACTCGCATGTTATGTTCCGGGACGTGAAAACGACTGGGCCGAAATAATGGCATCGGTCGGTGAGGCGGACTCTTTTAAGTCCGGACTTTCCCTTTTCAGCAAAACATTCAGCGCTCCTGCCGGGCTGCTCGGACGCCGCAACCTTTTTGCGCTTGCACAGGACGGCCGGGCTGTCGCCACCGCTTCGCTTTGGGAGGGTGACATTTTCGGCGTGCCGCTGCCGCGCTTCCACTGGGTAGCATGCAAGCCCGAGCATCAGGGGCGCGGGATTGTAAAGGCACTGCTCACCGCTTTGCTTGACATGCATAACGAGCTTGCACTGGGCAAAGTCGTGTATCTGACGACCCAAACGTGGAGCTACAAGGCAATCGGTCTTTATAAAAAATTCGGTTTTGAGCCCTATCACGGTCCAAAGCCGGCGGGCTGGACAGTTTTTGACCGCAAAGATTTGTGCGCCGAAATTGACGGCGCCTTCGACGAACACAACAGGCGTGCATGGCAAATTATTGACGGGAAAATCGCCGAATACAATATAAAACGCGAGTGATGCTCGTCCCACCTCTGAAAATAAGTAAATTTTTTTCGATAACGGTTGATTTTTTGCAGTTTCAATGATATAATAGACTGGTGTGCGGGATCTCTTGTTCCCAATAAGTCTTGTCCCCGTAGCTCAGCAGGATAGAGCATTCGCCTCCTAAGCGAAGGGTCAGCCGTTCGAGTCGGCTCGGGGACGCCAACCGCCGATAGCGCAAAACCGGCGGTTTTTTCACTTTTATTCTTCTTTTATCGGTACATTTAGTGCAGCATCAGCATATTTTGTTTGTGGCACACAAAAATTAGTTGAATGCGATATCTTGACACCGATTTTGCGATATGTTATACTGTAGGTAGTTTCATGTTATCATGGGAACTGCTTGACCGCTTCGCGGGTAATCGCGGAGCCAAACGGCCATCGGACAGCCAGGTCAACTGCCGATCGCGGTTATTGCCGCATTATTGATATTGCGCATGGCGCGCTATTTTCGGTTACCTTATAACCAAATGTGTACCAAAATGCACAGCTGTGAAACGATCAATAAGAGTGGTAAAAGTGGTTCCTGCTACCCTGACCCTTCCAGATTCATGCGAGTCGACTGAGCAGTTTTCAACCGATAAATTTGCATTTTGATCATTCTGGTGCATTGCGGTATGCGGTGCGCCTTTTTATTTTATCGGGAGGATTTTGCGCTATGAAGGAAAGGATTCAGCTTTATGATTTCAACAACCTAACTAAGTCTCTGTCGTTTAACATTTACGATATATGTTATGCCAGAACCGAACGAGAGCGACAAGACTATATAGCATACATTGATGAACAGTATAACTCGGCGCGGCTGCGCGAAATTCTCTTCCAGCTCACCGAAATGATCGGGGCAAAAGTATTGAGCGTATCAACGCAGGATTATGATCCGCGGGGTGCATCCGTTACTTTTTTGTTGGCAGACGGTTCGATTTCATCCGAACCGCAAAGCGAAACCGTGCTTGCACATCTTGACAAAAGCCATGTCGCTGTGCATACCTATCCTGAATACCACCCCGATACCGCAATCGCCACATTCCGAGTAGACATCGATGTTTCGACCTGTGGAGAAATAACTCCGCTTTCGACTTTAGATTTTTTGATAGACAGTTTTGACTCGGATATAATCACGCTTGACTACAGGGTCAGAGGCTTCACGCGTGACATCAGCGGCAACAAGCTCTACATCGATCACAAAATAACTTCCATTCAGGATTATATAAATCCCAAAACTCTTGAGCGTTACGATGCTGTGGATGTAAATGTTTATCAGTCAAACATATTCCACACCAAGCTCCTCGTCAAGGAAATCGATCTTGACAAATACCTTTTCAACACCGATATATATGAGATTCCGCCGCGCACACGTCTCGAAATCATCGATAGCCTGCGCCGTGAGATGCTCGAGATCTTCAGCGGCGCAAATGTTTTTCAGCGTGATAAAATTCCCTAAAAAAGCCGTGCGTCTGTCACGGCATCATAAGTGCTGGGGGCGATGTATCGCCCCCGTTTTTTACTTTGCTATAGAAAAACGCTATATAAATCAAATCAGGCTGTAAAACTTATCTTTATGCCGCATTTAAACGCCCGAGTATGCCGAAAACCCTCCGTCAACCGGAATAACGGCGCCGTTTACAAAGCCGGAGGCGTCCGGGTCGCACAGCCACAGCAGCGTTCCGAGAAGCTCATGAGGCTCGCCAAAACGGTTCATGGGCGTGTGGGCAAGTATTTTCTTGCTGCGGTCGGTCAGCGAGCCGTCTTCTTTCAGCAGCAGCGAGCGGTTCTGCTCCGTGATGAAAAATCCTGGCGCTATTGCATTGACGCGAATGCCAACAGGCGCAAAATGGACTGCCAGCCACTGCGTGAGATTGGACACCGCCGCTTTTGCACCCGAATATGCGGGTATTTTGGTCAGCGGCCTGAAAGCATTCATGCTCGACACGTTGATTATAACGGGATTGGAGCGCTTTGCCATGTCCCGCGCAAACACCTGCGTGGGGAGCAGAGTTCCGAGATAGTTTAAATTGAACACCGCCTCGATTCCCTCGGGGTCAAGGTCAAAGAATGTCTTTATTCCGCGCGCCGCTGCCGAGTCGGGGTCGAGGTCCTCCGGCTTCAGATACTCTTCCGAGGTCGTTCCTTTCGGGTTGTTGCCGCCCGCGCCGTTTATGAGTATGTCACAGCCGCCGGCACGCGAGTCTATTTCCGCTTTTGCGCGTTCAAGCGCCTCGCGGTCGAGCACACTCGCGACGACGGGAAATGCCGAACCGCCGGCTTCTATAACATCGGGGTCGGAGTTTATTTGCTCTGACACGCGCGTTATGCTCTCGGGCCGGTAGCCGAGCACGGCAACCGTCGCACCGCACGAGGCAAGCGCTCGGCAGAACTCTGAGCAAAGCACTCCCCCGCCGCCAGTTACAACCGCGGTTTTGTCTTTGAGAGGTATTTTAAACGGTAAATTCATCTTGCTTTCCTCCGGTTCTATGTAAAAGCCTTTTTTATTGCCGAAAAGCCGCGCAATTTAACACTCGAATTTTGCCGAGTGTTAATAGGCGCGGCTTTGTTATGTTAGGATTCGTCTACCGGGTAGGCGATTGTTGTCATAAGCGCCATTTCCGCGGCGGATGTATCAAGCCTGCTGTACTGCACCACAATCGGCACCGACGATTCAACCAGCGCGGCATAGGGCGTGTCACGCGGTATAGGCTGGCCGTCGGCACTGCACAGCTTGTCCATACGGATGTGATGGGTCTTCCGCGCGCCGCAGTGCGAAACAAAACCGTCCATTGCAGGTCTGTCCTCAAAGTAGAGCGTAAGCTTGATTTCCGCATCGGTATCTGATGTGTTTATCACGCAGATAGCCTCATGCGAGACATTCGGATTCTTTGACACAGAGTTGAGATAACAGTCGGGTATCAGCCACACCTTTTTTCCGTAAGCAGCCATGAGATTACACTCCTTTGTTATATATAAAAATGCTGACAATCAATCGCATTTTGAGCGCGCGGATTTTATTTCCCGAGCAATAATTTTCGAAGCTCGTCGATCGACGAACATACTGCCTTGGCGCCGGCATCGCGCAGCACCTGTGCCGAACGATAACCCCAGGACACTCCCACCGGGAACATACCGGCATTAATGGCGGTGGCAATGTCGACATGAGAGTCGCCGATAAATGCCGTTTGGTCCGGCCTGGCGCGCAGTGTGCCCGCTATATAAAATGCCGCCGCGGGGTCGGGCTTCAGCGGGAACATAGAGCTGCCGCCCCAAACCGCATAATCGTCAAAGGCATCGTCGCCATATACCTTTGAAATAATCGTCTTGACCATCTCGTCATGTTTATTTGAAAGCACGCCAAGCCTGTATCCCGCGGCACGCAGATCTGCTACAAGCTCCGGCATGCCGGAATAGGCGTATGTGGTGTCAAGATAATGCCGGGCGTAGCATTCTTTGTAAATTGCAAGACAGCGGTCCAGCGTTTGCTCGTCGCGCTGCAACTCTTCGGGCAAACAGCCCCGCACAAACTCGCGCGCGCCGTTGTTGATGCTTGCAAGCACAGTTTCTCTGCTCACCTGCGGCAGTCCGACGGTGCAAAGCATCTCGTTCATCGAAGTGTGCAGGTCTCCAATCGTATCACATAAAGTTCCGTCCAAATCAAAAATAGCTGCGGAAAACTGCAATTTTATAAAACCTCATTTTTCGTTTTGTTTTAAACAACTATAAACTACCGCTCTATTATAAACCATTATTTTATATATTTCAAGCCAATAATTAGTTTGCCTCTCCAAAGTATAGCTAAAAATTAAGTAAATGTAAAATTTTATGTCGTGCAGTAAAATTATTGACAACACCTGCATATCATGATAATATCATTATGCTATCATTTTAATATCACAGGGAGAAGTGCCATGAACAATCCGCGGGAAAAATCATTTGTCCGGGAAGAAATCCAGCAAAAAGCCTGGCCCGGAATGCCTGTTCTCATTATCAACACTTTACTTATAATTGCGTCGATTTTTCTGATTATATTCGGCGCAACATTAATGGAAGGGGGCACCTATTTTGCGTTTGGGCTTGTGCTTTTGATTTTTGGATGCGTTTACGTTTGCGTCGGACCGATTCTTTATTTGGGGCTGAAAGTTGTCAATCCCAACGAAGCGCTGGTGCTCACTTTGTTCGGCAAATACACAGGAACGCTGAAAAATCCAGGGTTTTACTTTGTCAATCCCTTCAGCGCGGCGGTCAACCCTACCGTTGCCTCTCCTTATACCGCCGCCGCGGCACAGGCCGCTAATTTGGTAAACACCGGTAAAGTTAGCGTTCAGCCGGCGCTTAGAAAGCATATTTCACTTAAAACCCTGACGCTTGTAAACGAAAAGCAAAAGGTCAACGACCGGCTCGGCAACCCCATCGAGGTCGGAGTGAACGTAATTTGGCGCGTTGTCAACACCGCGATGGCAGTGTTCAATGTCGACAATTATATGGAGTATCTATCTGTACAGTGCGACGCTTCACTGCGCAACATCGTGCGCATGTTCCCGTATGACACAGCGGATGATGATGGCGATGAGATGTCACTGCGCGGCTCGAGCGCCGAAGTCGCAACCCGAATTAAGGAAGAACTGCAGAGCAAGGTCGAAATCGCTGGGCTTGAGATTATCGAGGCTCGCATCACGCATCTTGCCTATTCGCCCGAAATCGCGGCTGCCATGCTTCAGCGTCAACAGGCAACGGCAATTGTCGACGCGCGCAAGCTGATTGTGGACGGAGCGGTCGGCATGGTCGAGATGGCGCTGAACAAGCTCAACGAAAACAATATCGTCGAGCTTGACGACGAGCGCAAAGCGGCCATGGTGTCCAATCTGCTCGTGGTGCTCTGTGGAAACCGGGACGCTCAGCCCGTTGTAAACAGCGGTAGTCTGTATTAAGAGCGCGATAAAATGGACAGCACCAAAAATACAAAATCCGAGGACAAAAACCCCAAAAAGCAGATTTTACTGCGCCTCTCGCCGGAGCTTTACCGCAAACTTCAGGCGTGGGCAGAAGACGAATTCCGCTCACTAAACGGGCAAATCGAGTACCTTTTAACCGAGTGCGTCAAGCGCCGCGAAAAACGCAGCTGAATATCCTGCTGCTATAAAACCGCCCGCCCGCGAAAAAAGCCGAGTGGGCATGCACTTTCTGGTAAAAATTAATAGCACGTTTGCTATTTACACTGCTGTAAAACCATGTTATAATTTCCCATGGTTTTTCCCGGCGCAAAGCAAAAACAAAGCTCACAGCATTTTCACTTTATAAAAAACAAAAAGCGCTCCAGCAATTTTACGCGCAGAAAATTGAGGTGCAGGCACAATGATTTACATGTTAGACAGCTTTCGCTTTGCACGGAGGCTGAATGATAAATAAAAACAGAAACGTCAAAGCAGGACTTGTGTTTTTGGCTCTTCTTTTGGCATGGTCGGTTTTTATATTTGCAAGGTCAAGCAAAACGGCTGAAGAATCGTCGGAAGAAAGCGCCCATATTATAACGCTTGTTGCCACTATTATCGACCACGAATTTGAAAAGCTGCCGCCGGACGAAAAACTTGAATATATAGACAGCCTTCAGTTTTATGTACGCAAATTCGCTCATTTTTCTGTTTATGCCGTGCTTGGCATGCTCGGCGCGGCAACAGCACATTTTTTCGGGTTGCATAAACTGACGGGGCTTGTTTATAGTGTAATTTTTGCGGCAAGCGACGAGATTCACCAGTATTTTGTGCCTGGGCGAAGTTGCGAGCTGCGCGATTTTCTGATAGATACGGCGGGCGCCGTTTTCGGGGTGGCTTTTGCCGCTTTCCTTTGCTTTTTGCTGAATGCAGCTAAGCGAAAAAGAAAAAGTAAAATGCGGGGAATGTAAGATATGGCAGTGTTTGAGAAAATCACAAAACCGGAGCCGGGCAAAAAACAGCTTGAGCATTTTAAACAATATAGCTATCCAAAAAACCGCGGCGAGATTCTAAAATTTTGCGGCGTAGACGGTCTCGATGTCTATAATACATCCGTTCCCTTCATCGACGGCGGCCGCACTATAATCGCCGGGCGTGTTGAAAGCCGCGACTCGGAGCGTTCACGCACTATGTTTTTTGAAGGCAGCGGCACGGAGTGGTCGCTGATGCCCGACGCGCCGGTGTTTGAACTGCAAGACCCGTTCGTTACACATATAGACGGCGAGCTTGTGCTCGGCGGCGTGTATGTCGACTGGGACAAAAATCCCATTTACTATGAAACACAGTTTTATCGTGGCAAGTCCATATACGAGCTAAAGTACGTATTTTCCGGGCCGGGATACATGAAAGACATCCGCCTGCTCCAGCTTGCCGACGGTCGCATAGCGGTGTTCTCGCGCCCAAACGACGAGGCGATAAAGAAAAAGTATAGCTGCGTTTGCAAAGTGGGTTTTGCCATCGCAGAAAATATGGGCGACATCACACCCGAATTTATATACAACGCGCCGTTTATCGAAAAACTCTTCCCCGACGACGAGTGGGGCGGCTGCAACCAGCTATACGACCTCGGCAGTGGCAAAATAGGCGTGATCGGCCACCGGTCGTGGGGTGAAGTAATAGACGGCGTGCACCATCTCCATTACTACAGCATGGCATTTGCGGTCGACTGCGAGAGCGGCACGCACACACAGCCCAAAATCATAGCAGACCGCTCGTGTTTTCCGGACGCGCCGGCAAAACAGCCAAGGCTCGCAGATGTCACCTTCACTTCGGGAATCGTGCGGCTTGGGGGAGGCAAGGCAATGCTCTACTCCGGCCTCAGCGACGCATGCGAAGGGTGCATATTAATAGACGACCCGTTTCTCGAGTATGAATAAACCAAACATAAAGGGCGCACAGCCGACGGCAATTGCCGCATGGGTTGTGCGCCCATTGTTTTCGATATTACAATAGCATAATTCCGGCTTCACGGCAGCGCTTTTCGTCTTCTTCACTCCAAATCGACGACTGCACTTCGCCGATATGCGCTTTTCGCAGGAAATACATGCACATTCGCGACTGTCCGATTCCGCCGCCTATCGTAAGCGGCAGCCGCCCCTCAAGAAGCGCTTTGTGAAACGGCAGCTCGGCACGCTCGGGGCAACCGCGCTCGGCAAGCTGCGCCAGCAGAGTCGGAGCATCAACTCTAATACCCATGCTCGAAAGCTCGAACGCATTGTCGAGCACCGGATAATGGACTATTATATCGCCGTTTAGCGACCAGTCGTCATAGTCGGGCGCGCGCCCGTCATGGATTTGGCCGGATTTCATCTTGCCGCCTATGCCCATGAGGAAAATCGCGCCATAGCGCTTTACAGCCATATATTCGCGCTCTTTAGGGGTCAGGTCGGGATACTCGTCCTCAAGCTCCTGGGCGGTAACAAAATGTATCTCTTCAGGAAGCAGCGTGTCCACAAAATCATATTCGTTTGCGATATAACGCTCGGTATGAAGCAGACACGCGTATATTCTACGTACTATCTTTTTCAAGGTTTCGACGTTGCGATCAGATGCGTCGATAACAAGCTCCCAGTCCCACTGGTCGACATAAATAGAGTGCATGTTATCGGTAATCTCATCGCGGCGGATTGCATTCATGTCGGTGTAAAGACCCTCGCCGCGCTGAAAACCGTAAACGCCCAGTGCCCAGCGTTTCCATTTCGCCAGCGACTGAGGGATTTCGGCAACCTCGCCCAAGTCGGGTATATCAAACGAAACTGCACGCTCAACTCCGGACAAATCATCGTTTAGGCCGCTGCTCGCGCGCAAAAAAAGCGGTGCAGAAACCCTTGTCAGGTTAAGCGCTATCGCAAGGTCGCGCTCAAAAAAATCTTTGACCTTCTTTATCGCAATTTCGGTACGACGCATGTCGAGTAGCGGTTTGTAGTTTTTAGGTATTACAAGTTCACTCATATATCACTTTCTCCAGTTGTCCGGATTTTATATAGCTTACAGCGTCCTCGTTTGCCGATACAACACACGGCTTCCACATGGCTCATCACGTTTAAAACGGTTTGTGCCATGCCAATGGATAGCTTTTTCGCTTTCGCTACCTCCGCGGACGTAAACTCGTCCGGCAGACCCGAAAGCAGCGCCGCATAGTCAAAAGCATCATTCAGATACACAGGTTCGCCCACTGCTGTGGGAATTTGCTCTGCGCGCGTCCAGCCTTTTCTTGGGCTTTTGCCGCCCCCGTCCAGCCGCCTGTACTCCTCCACGTCGACCGGCAGAAGGCAAATTGTCAAATTCGGGTCGCGCAGAAACATTTTGATTTTGTAAAGCTCCGCAAACGCGTCAAGCGGCGCGCCGCGCTTGGGTGATTTTCTGCGGCGGACAATTTCCCCGGTGCCGGAATTCACCCAATTCAGCCATTTTTCGCGCACCACAGGGTGGACTACCGTCACCTTGTTGTCGGCAAGGAAAACGGTCAGCTTAGTCCGCATGACATTCAGCGCGCGCGTTTGGATCTCGATAATCTCGTCCCCGCGCATGATGTCTGCGACATATCCTTTGTATCTTATTTCATGGTAGGTTACGTCCGGCTCGAAGTGTCGCTTGAGTGCGGCATGCAGTGTGCGTTCACCGAGCGTGCCTATACCGCCCGCAGCTTTTTCAGGTGCCCTTTTTTGCCCGGCTAAAGTTTGCAGAGGCTTGTCCGCCACATTCAGCTTTGTTTTCATTCGAGCCCGAACAGGCGCAGCGCCTCTTTAGCCGCGAGCTGCTCGGCTTCGCGCTTAGTGCCGCTTTTACCTCTGCCTATTATGTTATTGTTGAGCCTGGCCTCCACCGTGAAAACACGCCGGTGCGGCGGGCCGGCTTCGTCTACCACCACATATTCCAAAAGCACGTCGCGCTCGAGCTGGACGAACTGCTGCAGCTGTGATTTATAGTCTTGATTGTTTGAGGTCAGGGCACGCTTTATTTCCGGCTCGAGAAACCGCAGCGCAAATTTTTCGGCCTCTTTTGCGCCGCCGTCCAGCCAAATGGCCGCAAGCAATGCCTCAAACGCATCGGCAAGGATTGAGGGGCGGCGTTCGCCATGTGAAATCACCTCGCCGTGTCCAAGAAGCAGATACTTCCCCAGCCCGAGCTCCTGCGCATACTCGCATAGTGCTCGTTCGCAAACTGCCTGTGCGCGTATGCGCGTGAGCTCGCCTTCGGACAGCTTCGGATGGTTTGTGTAAAGGTATGAGCTTGCAATACAGGACAACACCGCGTCGCCAAGAAATTCGGCGCGTTCGTTGCACTCAACCGCCATCCCCTTCGCCTTCATCTCGTTGGAGTATGACGAATGGGTCAGCGCCATCTTCAACAGCTCCTTATCGCGAAACTCATACCCAATCGCTTTTTCAAGCTCGCTAAAATCCACGGCAAATTACTCTCCCAGCTCGTCGCCTACCGTAAGGCGCGCTATTTCGTATATTATACCGGTGTTTATATATCCAATAGCCTGGCGCACTGCGTTTTTGATAGCCTCGGCATCCGAGCTGCCGTGCGCTTTGATTACAGGCCTTGAAATTCCGAGCAGCGGCGCGCCGCCGTATTGCGAGGCACTGAACTCGTTTTTGAGCTTTGTCATACCTTTTTTTACAAAAAGCGCAGAGGCTTTTGTCAAAAAGTTTGAATAAAAGACGTCTTTGATTTTTTGCATTAAAAAGCTGCTGCAGCCTTCGGTGAGTTTAAGCACGATGTTGCCGGTAAAACCGTCGGTCACAAGCACGTCGCAGACGCCATAGGGCAGCTCTTTGCCTTCTATGTTGCCCTTGAAGTTTATCGTCGGGTCCTGCTCAAGCATGTTATAGACATCAACAAGCAGTTTTGTGCCTTTCGTGCGTTCTTCCCCGATATTGAGCAGACCCACCTCGGGCGACGGTATGCCGAATATGCTGCGCATGTATATCGTGCCCATCTGCGCAAGCTGAACATACGCCTCCGGCGCAAGCTCCACATTTGCGCCGCAGTCCAGCATCAGCATCGGGCGGCCGAACGGCATAATCGTGGCTATCGCGGCTTTTTTCACGCCCTTTATGCGGCGCACAATCAGCGTGGAGCCGGCATATAGAGCGCCCGTATTGCCTGCCGACACAAAGGCGTCGCCCTCGCCGGCTGCCAGCATTTTAAGGCCGACAGCCATAGACGAGTCGCTTTTTTCGCGCACAACCGACAGCGGAGCGTCTTCCATTGAAATTATGCTGCTGGAGTGAACAAGCTGGATATTGCTGCGGTTGATTTCCAGATTGTGCTCGCTTGCCAGATTTAAAATTGTGTCCTCGTCACCGATAAGCGTTATTTCACAGTCATAGGCAGAGGCGGCCATCACGGCTCCGTGTATGATTTCGAGCGGGGCGTGGTCGCCGCTCATTGCGTCTATCAAGATTCTCATCAGTTATACGTCCTCTCCGGCTGCACGGTCAGATTCTGTTTTGCTGCCGGCTTCGCTTGTGCCGTTTTCGTCTTCCTCCGGCAGATCACGCTTGTATCCGCAGGATTTCTCTTTACAAACGATTTGGCGTTTGCCTTTTTTAATGTAAAGCGGCTTTCCGCAATTGGGGCATGTTTCGTTTGTCGGCTGATCCCACGACACAAAGTCGCAGTCCGGATAGCCCATACAGCTATAGAACACGCTGCGATTCCTGCCGTAGCGCCGCACCAGCTCTTTGCCGCACTTCGGGCATTTTACACCTATCTCATGCAATATCTGCTTGGTGTTTTTGCAATCGGGGAAGCGGCTGCAGGCAAGAAACTCCCCATAGCGCCCGTGACGTTTCACCATCTGCGCGCCGCATTTGTCGCATACCTCGTCGGTAGGCTCGGCGGTGTCGCGGCTTTTTTCGGTGGGATTGCCGTTTTTATCGAGCGGCTTTGTGTTTTTACATTCGGGATAGTTGGGGCATGCGGCGAATTTGCCATAGCGACCGTTTTTCACTATCATGCGGCTGCCGCACTTTTCGCACTCCAGGTCGGTCTCTTCGACCGGCAAATTAATGTCTTCGCGCGAAACCGTTTGCTCTGCCTTTATCAGGCTGGCTTCGAAACCGGTATAAAACTCGCTCAGCACATCAAGCATGCTGAGCTTGCCGTTTTCGATGTTGTCCAGCTGCTCTTCCATTTGGGCGGTGAACTCATAGTCCACGATGTCGGTGAAGCTTTCGACCATAATCTTGGTCGTAATCTCTCCGAGCGGTGTCGGAACAAGCGTCTTGCCTTCGCGCTTTACATATCCCCGTTCGATTATGGTGGTGATTATGGGGGTATAGGTGCTCGGGCGGCCGATGCCCTTGTCTTTTAGGAACTTGATAAGCGAACCTTCGGTAAAACGGGGCGGCGGCTCTGTAAAATGCTGCTCGGGTGAAACCGATTCGGCGGCAAGCTCCTCGCCCTCGACAAGCTCCGGCAGCTTTGTCTTATGAACAGCTTCACTCTGCTCGGCTTTTCGATCCGCGGCTCCGTTATCTTTTTCGTCTTTATCGTCGGCATCGCCGTAAACGGCAAGATAGCCGTTGAAACGCACTGTATAGCCGCTTGCCCGGAACACTCGTCCGCCGGTTTCGAGTTCGGCTGTGACGGTGTCAAGCTCGGCTGACGCCATCTGGCTTGCGACAAACCGGCTCCAAATCAATTTATACAGCTTGTATTGGTCGGGGGTAAGCAGTTTTTTGATAGAGTCGGGGGTAAGCTTCAAATCAGTGGGCCTTATCGCCTCGTGTGCGTCCTGAGCGGATGCGTCGGTTTTATACGAGCGCGGGGTCTGCGGATAATATTTTTCACCGAACTCTTCTATGATATATTCCTTTGCTGCTTCGGCCGCCTCGGACGATACGCGGAGCGAGTCGGTACGCATGTAGGTTATCAGACCGTGCACGCCTCCGCCCGCGCTGCCGAGGTTGACTCCTTCATAAAGCTCCTGCGCCACGCGCATTATGCGCTGCGACTGGAAGCCCAGTTTCCTTGACGCTTCCTGCAGCAGTGTGGACGTGATAAACGGCGGGGCAGGATTCTTTTGGCGAACAGCCTTCTTAACAGATAATACCCTGAAAGGCTTTCCGGTTACACTGTCGACCACAGCGTGCGCCTGCTCGCCGTTTTTCAGCTCGACGCGGTCAATTTGGCCACGCTCGTTTAAATCGCCGTAGTACTTTGCCCGGAACTTCTTTTTGCCTTTTCCGAGCACGGCTTCGACCGTCCAGTACTCTTCCGGCACGAATGCGCGGATTTCCTCTTCGCGTTCGACAATTATGCGCGTCGCAACCGACTGAACGCGACCGGCCGAAAGCCCGCTGCGCACCTTCTTCCATAAAAACGGGCTGAGCTTGTAGCCCACAATTCTGTCAAGTATGCGCCTGGCCTGCTGCGAGTTGACCAAATTCATGTCAATCGGTCGAGGCGACTTGAACCCGTTTCGAACGGCTGTTTTGGTCAGCTCGTTGAACGTAACGCGTCTTATTTTCTCTTCCGGTATATCAAGCGCAACCGCAAGATGCCATGAGATAGCTTCTCCCTCGCGGTCGGGGTCAGCGGCCAGATAGACGCGCTCGGCTGCTTTCACCTCTTTTTTAAGCTCGCGTATCAGCTCGCCTTTGCCGCGTATGTTGATATATCGCGGCGCAAATCCGTTTTCAATATCCACACCGAGCGTGGATTTCGGAAGGTCTCGGACATGTCCGTTGGAAGCCAAGACCTTGTAGCTTGATCCAAGAAAACCTTTTATTGTATTCGCCTTGTGAGGCGACTCGATAATTACAAGATTGGCAGACATCTGGTTGCGGGTGTTGCTCTATAGCACGTTTCACCCGTGTCCTCCATTGATATTTGATTTGCTTTTGTTTGACTTTACAATATGCGGCATAGCCTGCCGCAATGGGGTAATTATAGTGTGCAAAATTTAATTTAATTTTAATCGGCGGGAAATTTTTATCTCCCATCCGGTCTATATAGCAATAAAGTGGCAGCTTGATTTATCTGTCGGCGTTCAAATGGCGCCGCGTTTGGCGCCCGGCTCACTCGAGCGGCGGGCTGCCGCCTATTCTTATGTACTTCCCTCCGCCCGCAAATCTTATGGCTCGCTTTATCTCAAGCAGCGTCAGCGCTGTTATAATCTCGCTCATCGTGAGCCCGCTTTCGGTCAGATCATCGGCGCTCACGGGTTTATCACTGGGGATAAGAGCGTAGATTTTGCGCTCGCTATCACCCAAACTGCTTTCGTCAAATACAGGCGTCGCGGCGCGTTCGGTGCGATCGGCAAGCTCGCTTTCGGCGGCTTGCTCGATTGCGTTTTTGCGCCTCGACCGATAAATGCGCACCGGCGCCTCCTCTGTTTCGTCAATATAGGAGGCAGAGCTTTCGCCGCTTTTCGGCGCTTCGCTGCGCGCTATAAACTCGCGCCTGCGCTTGTCGGTTACGCCCGGGCGGGGCAATTTTTCCAGCCGAAGTGTCACCGGATATTTTTCGGCGTAAACGGACACTATGTCCGACGCGCATGTCACGATACGCGCGCCGTCGGCTATAAGTTTGTTTACGCCGGTCGAGTTTTTCTCGCCGACTTTGCCGGGCAGCGCAAACAGATCGCGCCCCTGCGACATCGCGTGGCGCGCCGTATGCATGGCACCGCTATGCTCTGAACATTCCACGACCAGCGTACCGTCGCACAGCCCGCTGATTATGCGGTTGCGCACCGGGAAATGCCGCCCCTCGGGAGGCGTGCCCGGCTTATATTCGGACAATATCAAACCGCCGCGCGCGATTTCCTCGTAAAGCGACCTGTGCTCGGCGGGATAAATGCGGTCGATTCCGCAGCCGAGCACCGCTACCGTAAACCCGCCGGCGTCAAGCGCACCCCTGTGGCAAACGCCGTCGATCCCGCGCGCCATACCGCTGACGACTATCGCGCCTACCCTTGCCATATCGAACGACAGCGTGTAGGCATTGTTGCGCCCATATTCGCTCATATCGCGCGTTCCGACCGCTGCTATGCATGCATAGTTGTCCAGCGCCGGTATGATTCCGCGGCAATAAAGCAAAAGCGGCTTTCTGGCGATTGCAAACAGACGCTTTGGATACGCCTTATGCAGCGGCGTAAGCAATTTTATGCCTTGATTGCGGCATTGCGCCCAAATCGCCTGGGCTTCGTCGGTTGATTTTTGGCACAGCCTGTCAAGCAGCGCCCCATCGGCGCCGGCTGCGGCCAAATCTGCGCGTGTTGCCTCATAAAGAGCGCAGACATCATAGTCAAAAGCGGGCAAAATCGAGTCGTACGCGTCGGAACCCGGCCCACACGCCAGCGCAAACCAAATCCATCGAATAAGAAGCTCGACTTTGGCGTCGTTTGCATTTGCCATATACGCCTTTGCCTCCGGTGATATTGTATATCGCCTTTTGTGCGGATATTCGCACCTTTGGCGGGCTCATCGCTTATTTGTGCGCAGTTCCCACATGAAAATTGCGGCGGCAATCGCGGCGTTAAGCGATTCCGCATCGCTGGTAATGGGAATATTCACCTTCCCCGTCGCGACGGCTTCCACCTCGGGAGAGATGCCGTGACCTTCGTTGCCGATGACAACGCAAACGGACTTATGCTCGGCAGCTTCTGCAAGCTCGCTTACCGTCAGCTCCGCGTCGAGGGTCGCTGCCCACACCTCGGCACCCGCCTCGCGCAAAGCGGCAACTGACGCGGCCATATCCTCTACCCGCACGACCGGCTGGCGAAAGATTGTGCCCATCGACGCCCGCACCGCGCGCGGGTTATAAATGTCGGCACAGCCGGGCCCAAGGATAAGCATATCGATTCCGAAAGCCGCAGCCGTGCGCATAATGGTGCCTACATTGCCCGGGTCGCTGACGCCGTCAAGCAAAACAGCTCGGCGAGGCGGCCTGGAAGGATTATTATATATTGTATTATTTTTATGAGTTTTGTCAAGACACCTAACCGTACAAATAACGCCTTGAGGCGATTTTTCGGTCGAAATGCGCTCAAGCACCGGGTCGCTTACAATTTTGACGCTGTGCTTCGGCAGCCTCTCAAGCAGCCGGCACAAGTCCGGGTCGCCGGCTGCTCGGTGCGTGACAAATACTTTTTCAATCTCCGCACCTGCCGCGACCGCCTCGCAAAAGAGCTTGATTCCTTCGCATAAAAACAGTCTCTGCTCGTCCCGATGCTTTTTGTCGACAAGCGATGCCGCAAGAGCGACCGAGCGATTGGTTCTTGAGGTTATGTGCTCCCACCTGTCAAGCATAATCACACATAATAAATCAAACCCGGAACGTTCCGGGTTTGAGGCCTTTTCCATATTGTTTTGAACTTATAGCCTGTGTCATGGCTGTTTGAACCGGCCGCATGGATGCGGCACATAGAGGTAATTTATTACTTGCCGAGGGCTGTCTTTGCCTGTTCGACAAGTCCTGCAAAAGCTTCCTTATCATTTACAGCAAGCTCTGCGAGCATCTTGCGGTTAAGGTTGATGCCGGCAAGCTTCAAGCCGTGCATAAAGGTGGAATAATTCATTCCGCATGCTTTGGCTTGGGCGGAAATACGCGTAATCCACAGCGAACGGAAATCGCGCTTGCGCAGCTTTCTGCCTACAAACGCATAGTTGCCGCTCTTCATGACGGCCTGTTTAGCCATCTTAAAGTGCTTGGATTTTGCGCCCCAGTAGCCTTTTGCAAGCTTTAAAACTTTTTTTCTTCTCTTGCGCGACATTATCGCGCCTTTTACACGTGCCATTTATGTCTTCCTCCTGACTCTCTACTTATTGATATGGCTGCTTAGCTGCGGGGCAGCAATCTGCGTACGATGGGGGCTACCGATTCACTGAGATAATCGGCCTTGCGAAGCTGTCTTTTGCGTTTGGCCGTCTTATGGCCCAGATTGTGACGGCGGTTCTGGCCGCTGTGCTTAACTTTACCGCTTTTGGTCAGCTTAAACCGCTTTGCTGTAGCTTTATGAGTTTTGAGCTTTCCCATGTTTTTCTAACTCTCCAATTCCCCGGCGACCGATTACACTGCCGGTGTATTCAAGGATGCCTGCTTTGTCATGCGCGCAGGCGTGCGCTTTTGGAGGTGCCGAAAGATTTAACCCGCGCCTTTGCGCGGGCGGATAACCGCAGCGGGTCGCGTCGGCTCAATGTTACGAGAAACCGCCGCAGTAGATATCAAACCTTTCAGTTTATTCCAAATATATCTATGTTAATTGAGATTGTCGGAACGCTTACTCCCTCTTCTGTCCATGGACTGCGGGCGCTTTTGCGGCATTCGCTGCACCTTTGTCCCGGGCAGCATCGGTTGCTGGATCGCTTTTCGGTTTTGTTGAACCTTTTGCCTGTGTGGCCTTAATCGGGGCAAGGAACATAATCATTGTCCTTCCCTCCATCTTCGGCGGCCTTTCTACTGTGCCGAACTCGGCGCAATATTCAGCAAATCTGTTGAGCAGGTCACGGCCGATGTCGGTATGCGCAAGCTGGCGCCCGCGGAACCTTACACTTACCTTGACCTTGTTGCCTTCGCTGAGGAATCGGCGGGCATGGTTGCCCTTTGTGTTAAAGTCTCCGATATCGATATGACAGGAGAGCTGTACCTCCTTTATCTCAATGACTTGCTGTTTCTTTTTGGCCTCTTTTTCTTTCTTGTCGCGCTCGAATTTAAAGCGGCCGTAATCCATAATACGGCATACGGGCGGGTCTGCCTTCTGCGCGATGAGCACAAGATCGAGCCCGCGGTCGTAAGCGGTGTTCAGCGCAGTTGCATACGGTATAAGTCCGAGCTGCTCGCCGTCGGGCCCGACGACGCGCAGAATCTTGGAGCCCGGTATGTGCAATACGCTGCCGATCTCCTCGTTAATAAGATACTCTTTGGAGTTGTAGTTTTTGATTGGTGAAGCACCTCCGGTAGGAATTAGGTAAAAAATATTTATAAAGCAAACGTGCTGCCGTGTCTCCGCTTTCAGAAAAAGAAAAAACGGAGTGCATTCTGCTCTCCGTCACGTGCAAAGGCAAAGGACTTTTCCCCGACTATTGCCGGGGCATGCACTTTACCCTTTCCGATATTAACCCGCGCGGCTTTTGCCCCGCAAGGTGAGAACGGAGATCGTCCTGCTTTATTGATTGTATTAATTATATCACAGTCTTCGCCGGTTGTCAACATTTATTCGCAATTTCATTTAAGAAAAACATCAAGCTGTTATATTACTGTTGCATTAACCATTATAATCGGTTATAATTGATGTTGCCAATTATTCAATATTATAGTTACGGAGGATTATTATGCAATACGGCCTTCAGTTATACAGCGTGCGCGACGTAACCGACAAAAACATGGAGTATGCGCTCGAGAAAGTAGCGGAGATGGGATACTCTTTCGTTGAGTTCGCGGGATTCTTCGGTATTCCCGCAAAGGAAATCAAGCGCATGCTTGACAACACCGGGCTGCGTGTTTCCGGCACTCATACCGGCTGGCAGGAAATCGCTTTCGATTTCGAGAAAACCGTCGAGTATCACAAAGAAATCGGCAACGAGAACATCATAATCCCCGGCGCCGACCTGTCGGACAGCAAAAAGCTCGACGATTTCATCAATGTGATAAACGAGTTCGGGCCAAAGCTGGCCGAGCACGGCATTAATCTGCACTATCACAACCACAGCTTCGAGTTTCAGCCTAACAAGGACGGGCAAATAGTGCACGAGGAGATGCAGCGCCGCTCCGACATACTTTTCCAGATCGACACCTACTGGGCATACCATGCCGGTCTCGACCCCGTCGAGCTGATAAAGCGCCTTGCCCACCGCGTGCGCATCATCCACCTCAAAGACGGCAACGCAAAAGGTGAAGGGTTCGCACTCGGCGAAGGCACCGCCCCGGTCAAGGCAGTGCGTCAGGCCGCCATTGAGCTTGGCATGACAATAGTCGTCGAAAGCGAAACGCTCAATCCCGACGGTCTGTCCGAAGTCAAGCGCTGCATCGACTTCCTGAAGACCCTCGACAATGAATAAAGCAGCGCCTCGATAAAAAATCTCGCATTTTCACGGGGCAGACCCGCGAAATGTTTAGCACAACGTGCTGCAAGCCGAGCATATAATAGTTTGGTGGTGCAGGCCCGCCGGCGGCTGCCTCAGCAATTCTTTGGGCGGCACGCCGGCACCTGCGCCGGCAATATAATGCTTTCCCTGCTCTTTATGCTGCAAGCGAACTGCGGCATATATATGGCGAGGCCAAGATAACAGCACAATATCGCCGCAAAACCCATACTTATTTTAGAGAGGTGGTTTACATACAATGAAGACCTGCACAAAATGCGGCGCCCAAATGCCCGACGAAACAAAGTTCTGCGGTGCCTGTGGCTCAAAATTCGCAGACGAAACGTCGCAGTCGCAAAGCGGCGGTGAGCAGGAATCCTCCGCCAAGTTCGGCCGGTATTTCACCGACCGCACATCGGAGTTTGACCCGCAAGACGTGGCGGCAAACAAAACTTACGCGATTTTAGCCTGTTTCGGAATCCTGTTCTTTATACCGCTTGTCGCGTCCCCGCAATCCAAATTTGCAAGGTTTTATGCAAATCAAGGTCTTTTGCTTTTGATTTTTTCGGTTGTGTTCGGAATTGCCGTCAACATTATTTATGCAGTTTTTAGCTTCCTCGGCGTAATTTTCATACTGTTTTGGCTTATCGGAGCTCTGGTGAGCGGCCTGCTTTGGATTGTTCCCTTCGCAATGTTTATAGTGTTGCTCGTCAACGCTATAGGCGGCAAAGCGATTGAAATTCCCATAATAGGCAAATATACGCTTATACGCTAATATTGTGTTAACCCGGCGGATCGCGAAAACGGCCCGCCGTTTTTTGAGCAAATAAACCGGCGCCCGGACATTTATCCGGGCGCCTAACGGCTATTTGATTGTATGGTGTGCGTATTTTTACGCGTAGAAGCTGTGATTACCTATTGTCATCACAAAGCTGCGGTTGCGCGAAATCCAGTTAGATACGGCAAGGCGCGGATTCATGAAGTAAAGAATGGACTTTGAAACTGAAAAGCCTTCGAGACAGGCTTTTGCCGCTATGATGCTTTCCTCGGACGGTGTATTGTAAATAATCGGCGAGGTGACAGGATGAAACTGTATCGCATAGCGGTCGTCAAATATCACATCGTAAATAGTGTCGGGGAAATCGGGATGGGCAACGCGGTTTAAAATAACGTCGCCTACCGCGATTTTGCCGAGCAGAGGCTCATACTTGCTTTCGGCGTTTATAATACGCGCCAGCCACAGCAAATCGTTTTGATTGTAAAACTGGGAAGCCGGTGTAATCGGCTTGCCGGTCAGCTCGAGATTGACGCACATTTCATTCGGGCGCCACTCCACTTTGGCGCCGATAGCTTTTGCAAGCGAGCGAACCGGCACATACATTGTGCAGCTTATCGCAATGTTGGCGTCGTGCCGGAAAATCACACGGCCGTTTGCGATTATGTATGTCTCACCATAGGGCACCTCGATGTCAAGCGACGGTGCATTGCATAATGCCGTGTTTGTTTCGGGATCCCATGAGATTTCCGCGCCGGGAACCGTTTCAAGGCAAAATGCACGGAAAGGAACGTAAGTAACGCCGTTTACGAGTATCGGTATTACCGTTTTGCTTACGACGCCGCCGAAAGCAATCTTGAGCGTGTTTGTGTTAAGTTCAGACTGCTGTGGTGCCGCATCGACCGCCGAAAGCACTGCGGTGCCGTCGGCTGCAGCAGCTTTATCGCTTGATACCGTAGTATGCGGTTCGGCAGGGTTTTCCGGTACCGCAGGGGTAACGGGTATGGCAAAGTTCTCGTCTTGCCAATCTTCATTGTCACAGATCTCAGTTTCGCTGGGGAGAATGAACTCTTGAGTGCCGTTAAACTCGTCTCCTCCCGGCAGCAGAGACGCAGCTTGCGCTATGAGGCTTGATGCAAGCACCAGCGTCAACACAACGCAAAGCGCCGAAAGTGTCTTCTTCATGGCTGTTGGTTTGGTGGGACGAACGCCCGTCACATTGCGCGAATGGGCGCGGATGCAACCGACGACCGCCCTTTTACCTCCGTTTTTTAGTTATGCGCGGAGAGGACAACCACCTTCCATCCAGGCAAAACGATTATAGCACCGGGTTGAAAACGAATATTCGGTATTTTGTAAATAGTCTGTTAACGCGATTAATTTAAACTCATAATTATTGAATTTCTTTGTCAATATGCACAAATTATTAGTTACATTTATAATTAATTGGCATTTATGGCTGTGTTTTCCGGTATCTTTTGGCAGCCCCGTATATGTAAAATTATAATCTGCACCTGAAAAATACGTCGGAAGCGACAGCTTCCGACGTACTGTTATCAATTGCAACTATATTTTCACTTTTGACTAAAATATAAAATTGCGGGATTTTCTACACTTTTAACACAACCGATCAGCTTATCAAATGGCGGATTATTTTCTTTGACGTGGTCTTTGGGAAAGGCTCGTCGCGAAGTTCGTATTTGCGGATTTGACGGAAACCGGGCAAAGTTTTATTGAGCGCGGTTATCTCGTCCTTGAGTTTTGCATCAATAGCCGCCTTGTCGTCCAGCCCGATTGACTTTGCATACTCATAGTCCGGATATATTATAGCCGTTATGAGTATCGACTCGCCGTCGTCGGAGCGTCTGCCGATGACCGCGCACTCCGCAACAAGCCTTATTGTCTCAAGATGCTCCTCAATTTCTTCGGGATAAACGTTTTTGCCGTTTTCAAGCACGATGACATTTTTCTTGCGGCCTGTAATATAGAGGAATCCGTCCGCATCTATGTAGCCGTAATCCCCGGTATGGAACCAGCCGTCCACAATAGCCGCTTCTGTAAGCTCGGGCGCTTTGTAGTATCCGAGCATAACATTGTCGCCGCGCACGAGTATCTCGCCTATAGGCAGGCCGCCGGAGGTATCCTCGACGTCTATTATAACCTCAAGGCCCGGTATCGGAAGCCCGACCGAGCGGTCTTTCTTCCAGTTAAACGGGCAAACCGAAATCAGCGGCGCGCACTCTGTGATACCGTAACCTTGCGTAAGGTTTATGCCGAACGACTCGAAATGCCCTATCATTTCCGGGTTAAGCGGTGCGCCGCCGCAGACTATTTTTTCGAGCCTGCCGCCGAATGTCTCCATAATTTCGGCAAACAGCGCGCGGCGCAAATCAACGCCGGCCACGCGCAACGTGTCGGACACTTTGGTGGCTACCTCCAGCTTTTTGTCAACGCCTTTTTTGCGCGCCGTATCCATTATTCTTTTGTAAATTGTATTGACAAACAGCGGCACCAGTATAAGAATTGTCGGTTTATAGTACTGGAAGTTGCGCATAACATTTTTCAGGCTGTCGTTGATGCACACCGTACAACCGACAAGCAGCGGGGTGAGTATACCGCATGTCATCTCATAGGTATGATGAATCGGCAGCACCGAGACCAGCACATCATCCGGCCCGACATCAATCATTCGCCAGCTCCCGTTTATGGCGGTCGCGATGTTGCGGTGGGAAAGCATCACGCCTTTGCTCGTACCGGTTGTGCCGGACGTGAACAGTATCGCACACATGGCGTCGCGGTCGATTTTAACATTTTTAAACGAGCTGTCGCCGGCTTCCATAAGCGCGCGACCGTATCCCACAAATTCTCTGAAAGGCACAAACTGCCTTTCCGCCGGTTTGCCGCAGGGCTGGTTTTCGCCGAATCCCACCTCGGGAATGACACCGAAATACTGCACATCGGGCATATTGTCGATACGCGGCTCCAGCACCGCTCTGATGGTGGGAGAGCAAATCACACAGCGTGCTTCCGCACGGTTTATGAAATTACACAGCTCGTCGGGCGTAAGCTCGCGGTCGAGCGGCACTATCACATTGCCGCTGTTGACAGCCGCCAGATATGTAGCAATCCATTCGGGCGAGGTTTCGCCAATCACCGCAATAGACACTCCGCCCTTCATGCCCAGCTCGTGGAATGCGGTTCCGAGCCGCTCCGTCATTTTAAGCAGCCCGGCAAATGAAAGTGAAAAATCCTCGCCGTCCCGCTTAAAACGCAGAAAAGGCCTTTCTCCGTGAATTTTCGCGCTCACATCTACAAGTTCGCGCAAATCGGATATTACCCGCTCGCGCTCGGGCGGATAACTCCGCCCCATGATTTGGTTAATATATTCCTTTATATTAAAATAACTGATCAGATCACTGAAGCTTTTTGCCATTGCCGGTCCTCCGAGTAGTTCTAAAACAATATTATATACGCACACCCGGCTTATTTCAACAAGCCGGATCACTTTTATGCTTTGCTCACAAGTTAATACCGCCCAAAGCGAAAAAATTACATATATAATTCGCCATGTCTTGTAAAAATGACCTTAGAATGATATAATAACTTTATAAATGGCACATCGACGACAGAGGTCGTCATACACAAAATTTATATAAACAATTTGGAGAGTTGGCCATGATTTTTCTGCCGTCCGTTTTTTCATCGGGAGCGCTGTTTCAGGGCGGGACAAGCTTTGAGATTCCCGGAAAAGCAGCGCCAAACAGCAAGGTAACAGCAGTGCTGACTAAGCGCGGAGGAGACTCTTGCCGATTTGAAACCAACGCCGACAGCGACGGTTCGTTCATTCTGCCGCTCCAGGCGCCACCGGCATCATTGGATACATACGACCTTGTTATTTCCGACTCCGAAGAAAGCAGAGAGATACGCGACATTCTGTTCGGCGAGCTTTGGCTTGCATCGGGACAGTCCAACATGGAAATGCCCAACTCATTTATGCGCAGCCGCGGCGAGCTTTACGCCCGCATGGCCGGCAAAAAGATTCGCATATTCGCTCAGGACTGGCTTGGCGGCCTTGCAATGGACGGCAAGTTCCCGTTCGATGAAAGCGCCGACCTTGCCGGCAAATGGATTACCGCAGACGAAGCCGCCGCACTTGACGGTGTTTCGGCATGCGCCTGCGCGGCCGTGACACAACTTTACGAGCTTCTCACGCAAGCGGGTAAAGAGGTTCCTGTAGGATTTCTCAACGTATCGGTTGGCGGCACCGCAATCGAGGCGTGGCTGCCCCGCGGGTCTGTCATGGACGGCGGAGAAATCCAGAGCTATATCGACAAAATCGGTCGTCTCCCCACCGAAGAGAAGTTCAACACCCACGAATGGGCCAACTACACCCAGCCCTGTGCCCTTTTCAATCTTAAAGTTGCGCCCCTGCGCGGCATGCGCATGCGCGGAACGCTGTGGTATCAGGGCGAGTCGAACGTTATCTCGCGTGAAAGCGGCGCATATTACCTTGCCGCACTTCGGGCATACCACAATGTATACAGCGAGCGCTTTGCGCCCGACGGCATCACCTATCAAATGATCTGTTCGCAGATATATCCGTGGCTTTACAGCGAAGACGAGTGCACCTTCGGTTATCTCAACCAGGCGTTTACCGATGCCACCGAAGCCGAGCCTGATAAGTTCGGCATTGTAACCGTATACGATCTCTCCCCTGTATGGGCATTCGGCATGCAGAATCACCCGATTCATCCGACAAACAAATATGAAATCGGGGAGCGCATGGGCACGCTTGCCTTTAATCGCTGCTACGGCGGAGAGGGTATTCGCACAGCGGTGACAATGAGCTCGGTATTGCGCGAGCAAGGCAGCCTGACGGTGCGCTTCAACAGCGGCAACAGCCCTGTCACCTGCACGGACAGCAAAATCCGCGGATTTTACATAGCCGACGAAAGCGGTCTTTATGTCGAGGCAAACGCCGAGATATGCGGCTCGTCTGTAGTGCTATCACACCCGCACATCGAAAATCCGGTTCACGCGGCATACATGGTCTCCTGTCTCGAGATGTCGGGCAGGGTCTATTGTGGCGGGATGCCCGTCGCGCCATTTATGACCGACCGCGAAGGCGCCGTCCGCATCGAGCCGAAGCCCTGGTTGCACACCGACCGCGACTCGGTATTTGTCGTTGCCTATGTAGACCCGAGCGATTTCCGCAAAATCGACGCATATCCGCGCCCGACCTGGGTTGCGTCGCCCGGCACCCAGATTTGCCGCGACAATGTTTTCACACTTGAAACAGGCGCCCTCCGCATTATAGCCGGCTCGGACGGCAAAGCGGAAGTCTATGCGCCCTCTTATACCGCAAACCGGCTCGACATGTATAATTATTCCGGGATGACATTTGATATAATAGGAAACAAAGAGGCAAAAGTTAAAGTCGGGTTTGGATACGGTGATGATGAAACCCTTTGGTTCGATGCTGTGCCGGAAGGCTCGTCCGACCCCGACCGCGACGGGTATTTTGTTTCGTTTGAGCTGCCGGAAAAACACTGCACCCGCGTGATCTTTTCGTTTGATTTGTCTGACTGCCCCATAAAGGCGGTCAGTTTGGAAAAAATAGTGCTGATACCGAGAAAAACAGTATAAATTTACCCTTTGACAAGGAGGATATGCCGTGAAGCTGCTGATTGCCGAAGACGAGCGCGAACTTTCCGCGGCGCTTTGTGCTATTTTGCGACACAACAATTACTCTGTGGATGCGGTTTACGACGGTCAAGACGCGCTTGACTACGCGGCCAGCGGCGATTATGACGGAGTTATCCTTGACATTATGCTGCCCCGCCGCGACGGCGTATCGGTGCTCACCGAGCTGCGCAAGCGGGGCATCGATGTGCCCGTACTGCTGCTGACCGCAAAGAGCGATGTCGCCGACCGCATAACGGGGCTGGACGCCGGCGCCGACGACTATCTGACAAAGCCGTTTGATACCGGCGAGCTTTTGGCAAGAATAAGGGCCATGATGCGGCGGAGATCGCAGTATGTACCGGGCGAGCTGAAATACGGCAACATACGCCTTAACCGAGAAACGCTCGAGCTTTCGGTCGAGGGCGGCTCATCATGCCGGCTGGGCAACCGCGAGTTTCAGATGCTCGAGCTGATGATGTCAAACCCTCAGCGGATTGTGTCCACCGAGCAGTTTATGTCGCATGTATGGGGATACGACTCCGAAGCCGAAATAGGCGTGGTGTGGGTTTACATTTCTCACCTGCGCAAAAAACTCGCCGCGCTCGGCGCAAACGTTGAGATAAAGGCCCAGCGTGGCGTCGGCTACTGTCTTGAGATAAAGCCGGAGCAGGCGTGAGCGCCCATGATTAAGAAGCTTCAGCGAAAATTTATATTTATTGCGACGCTGTCCGTTTTCTTTGTTATGCTCGTCATAATCGGAGGCATCAATCTGGCAAACCTATATTCAACCAACAAACAGATTGATATGCTGCTCACTCTGCTTTCCGAAAATGAGGGCAAATTCCCCGCTTACGAGACCGATAAAAAGGACAAACAGCAAAACGGCGAAAGCCTCTACAGCGACGAAACAATACTGCGGCTTGCGGGGCTCAGCGAGGAAAGCCGGTTTATGACGCGCTATTTTCTGGCGCGAGTCGATTTTACCGACAAGATATTCCAGCTTGACACAGGTCATATAGCCGCGCTCACCTCGTCGGGCGCACAAAAGCTTGCCCTGAAAGTACTGGAGAGCGGGCGCAAAACCGGCTATATAGATGTATACAAATATCTTGTCACCGAAAAGCCATACGGAAAGCTGATAATTTTCCTCGACTGCCGCGAAAGGCTCGCGGCGGTGGGTCGCGTGCTCGGCGCGTCGCTTGCTATCGGCATAAGCGGTCTTGCGGTCATATTTGTGCTCATATCGGTATTTTCCCGCCGCGCGGTAAAACCCGTTGCCGAAAGCATCGAAAAACAGCGCAGATTTATCACCGACGCAAGCCACGAGCTTAAAACCCCGCTTGCCATCATCGCGGCAAACGTCGAGGTGCTCGGCTATACCGGCGGCAAAAACGAATGGACCGCAAGCATACAAAACCAGACAAAGCGCATGAGCGTGCTAATCGACGACCTTTTGACACTTTCGAGGCTTGACGAGCAAAGCTCGGCTGTCCCCTCCTCGGTTTTCTCGCTCAGCGAGGTTGTGGGCGAGCTTGCCGAGCCATATAAAGCCGTCGCTATCACTCGCGGTTTGAAATTTGACATGGCAATAGCCCCGGGAGTAGGCTGCCGCGGCGACGAGACGGCTATAAGGCGGCTTGTATCGGTATTGCTTGACAATGCATTCAAGTACGCGGGCGACCAGGGACACGTCTCAGCATCACTTTTCCGACGCGGACGCTGGGCGGTGCTTGAGATTTACAACACCGCAGACGACATCGACAAGCTGGCCGGCGAGCCGCTCGACAGGCTGTTTGACCGGTTTTACCGCGCCGACTCGTCCAGAGCGCGCGAAACGGGCGGCTATGGTCTTGGGCTGTCTATTGCGAAATCTATTGCCGAAACCAACCGCGGCACTATTGCTGCAAAGCGGCGCGGCGACGGTATTGTATTTGTCACAACACTGCCGTATGCGCCGCCGGCACAGTCGCGCAGCTGAAGTATCTTTACATCGTATAACGCCTGCCGGCCGGGCAAACGCCCCAAACGTTATTTTGGGCGTTTCGCGCCTTGCAGGCTACCCGGCAGGTGCCGCAATTTACTGTAAAGGAGATGTCCGAAAGCCATGGACAAAACCGAACGTCATACCTATGTAAACCCTGTGCTCGACGGTTATGCCGACCCATTCGTTTTGTATTGGCAGGGCAAGTATTACCTTTATTCGACCAGCCCCAGAAATACAAACTACGAGGTTTTCGTATCAGATAACCTTGTGGACTGGCAAAACGCCGGCGTATGTCTTGAGTCGGCGTGGGGTCTTTCGCGCTGGTATTGGGCGCCCGAGGTCATGGAGTACGGCGGCAAGTTCTATATGATAGCCTCTGTCGACGAGCATCTCGGCATAGCAGTCGCCGACTCGCCGCTCGGGCCGTTTATTCCGCAGCCAAACTGGCTGTTTGAGCGAAGCATAGACGGCCACTGGTTTGTGGACACAGACGGCACCGTCTACCTTTACTATGTTTCATGGCGGGAAGGCCGCCCGTACGGCATTTACGGCATGCGCATGCAGAGCGATATAGTCACGCCCGACTATTCGACCGAAAAGCGCCTGCTTTATCCGACCGAGGATTGGGAAAAGCATCACGGCGAAGTCACCGAAGGGCCATATATGGTGTACCGCAACGGCATTTACTATCTTACATATTCAGGTTCCGGCTATACGGCACAGGAATATGCCATCGGCTATGCCATATCCGATTCTCCGCTTGGCGAGTTTAAAAAATACCCGGGCAATCCGATACTAAAGGCAGGCAACGGCCTTTACGGCACCGGACACCACTCATTTGCTCCCTCACCCGACGGCAGCGAGTGGTTTATTATATATCACGTTCACCGCGACGAAAAGCGTGTGCAGCTCCGCCGCGTGTGTATCGACCGCGCCCGTTTTGTACCTTGCGAGGGCTGCCCAGACAGGCTGCAGGTGCTCGGCCCGACATCGACGCCTCAGCCATATCCGTCGGGATGCTGAAAACGCGGTTTCGCCGCCTGAAAACGACGGTGGATTATTTACAGCGCTTGTGTGACGGCAATCTGAATTTTGTGTGAAATTGCGCTAAAAAATCCTCTTTTTCAGTATCTGTTCAAAAAATATTTATAACTCCGTGATATACTCGTCAATATACCAATCGATATAGCCTTTTTTAGACAGTATTTTTGACGATTTTATAAAATTAATACAAAACTGGAGTCACCGAATGCAGACCTGTATGATTAACATCGACCATCTGGTGAAGCGTTACGGCAACAAATACGCCGTAAACGACATCAGCTTCAAGGTGGGCGAAGGTGAGATAGTCGGTTTTCTCGGCCCGAACGGTGCGGGAAAATCCACAACGATGAATATTCTCACGGGATATTTGTCCTACACCTCCGGAACTGTCGAGGTCGGCGGGCTGGATATTATCGACCATGCATTTGAGGTCAAAAAAATGATAGGTTATCTTCCCGAGCAACCGCCGCTTTACAGCGATATGACCGTGGAAGATTACCTGAATTTTGTCTATGACCTTAAAAAGTGCACTTTCAACCGCAAAAAGCACATCATGGAGATATGCGAGGTCGTGCGCATCGCCGACGTTTACAAGCGTTTGATAGGAAACCTGTCCAAAGGTTACCGTCAGCGCGTCGGCATCGCGCAGGCTCTTGTCGGAAATCCCAAGATACTCGTGCTCGACGAGCCTACCATCGGTCTTGACCCCCGCCAAATTGTCGAGGTACGCAACCTTATCCGCACTCTGGGACTTGACCATACGATAATACTCAGCACGCACATTTTGTCGGAGGTTCAGGCAGTTTGCGACCGCGTGATTATAATAAACCGCGGCAAACTCGTCGCCGACAAGCGTACCGAGGACATCGCCACCGCGGTTGAGGGCAATCGCCGATTGAATGCTAAAATTTGCGGCCCGCAGAAAGAAGTGCTTTCGCTTCTGCGCGCCCAGCCGGGCGTGACGTCGGTCGAAGCAATTGGCCAGCACGACGCCGACAGCATTACCTATCTAATCGAAAGCGAAGCGGGCGTCGACATCCGCAAGCCGCTTTTCTCGATACTTGCGAAAAACAACTATCCAATTATCGGGCTTGAAGCCGTCGGTGCAGGGCTGGAGGACGTGTTCCTGTCGCTCGTCGACGCCAAAGAACCGACCACCAAAGCCCGGAAAAAAACCGTCAGAAAACGCAGTTCAGCAGGGGGTGTATAACATATGCTGGCAATTTTCAAACGCGAGATGCGCTCATACTTTACATCGCCCATCGGATATGTTTTTATCGGCGTGTTTCTGGCGGTAAGCGGATTTATTTTCTCGCTTTCGACGCTTCAGGCGGGTATCGACAGCGACGTGGCAAGCTACTTTACAATGATGCTGTTTGTGTTTTCCATAGTCATACCGCTTTTGACCATGAAAACATTCAGCGAAGAGCGCCGCAGCCGCACAGAGCAGCTGCTTCTCACATCGCCGGTCAGCCTGTTCGGAATGGTGCTCGGCAAATTCCTTGCCGCATACACTATGTTTGCCTGCACATACCTTGCATCCTGTCTAAACTACTATGCACTTTACAAATTCGGCACGCCCAACACCGGACAGCTTTTCGGCTACTCAATCGCCATTCTGCTTGTCGGCGCAGCATTTGTTTCAGTCGGGATTTTCATCTCGTCGCTGACCCAAAACCAGATTATCGCCGCCGTCGGCACTATTGCGGTGATACTGATTTTCCTGCTTGCCAGCTTTCTCAACCAGTATATAGACGTTTATGCAATCCGCGCGGTGCTGAGCTGGATCTCCGTTTACAGCCGCTTCGGGAATTTCACCCACGGAGTATTCGACTTCAACGCCGTACTGTATTACTTTTCTATCACCGGAGTGTTCCTGTTTTTAACGGTGCGCATTTATGAAAAGCGCCGTTGGGAATAAACCGCATCGGAAATTACGCCTAGTACTGAGTGGGAGACTGAAAATATGAACAATCAACCGCAAAACGCCGCATCGTCGGCTGCATATATTCCGAGCGCGCAAAAAAAGCGCTCCTTCTGGAAAAATCCTAAATTTAAATTCGGAGCCACCGCGACAGCCCTTACAATATCGTTTGTGGCTTTGGTTGTTGTGATAAACGTCATTTTCTCGGCTCTGGCGACAAACTATCTCTGGTTTGTTGACATGACCAAAGAAAAGATGTTCAACATCTCCGACGCCACGCGGATGCTGCTCGACCCTTTCAGACACAAAGAGGACCTGGATATTCGCATTATTTTCTGCCAGGACCCGGACAAGCTCGAAGAATCGCTCGAAACTAAACTTGTACACAACATGGCGCAGCAGTATGCGCATGAGTTTGATTTTATCACCGTCGATTATATAGATATAATCAAACACCCCGCGCTTGCAAACCCCTACAAGACAACCACCGAAACCACTGTTAAAACCACCGACGTCATAATTGAAAACGGCAGCGATTTCCGCAAGTTTGCACTCGAGGCTTTTTACACCTTCGCCAGGGATACCGGTAAAGTGTTCGCGCTCAACGCCGAGTTCAAAATCACCTCGGCTATACTGCAGATGATAGGCGACAGGCCGATTGCATACTTTACAATCGGCCACGGCGAGTCGGTCGAAGGCTCTAAAATATACGAGATGTTCCAGGACGCCGGATTTGACGTTCGCCAGATAGATTTGTCCAAAGAGGACATGGACAGCTCGGCAAAAGTCGTTGTAATAAACAACCCGCGCACCGACTTTTTGGGCTTCAAAGACTCGGTCAACGAGATTGCCAAAATCGACGCACTGCTGGACAATTACGGCAATCTGATGGTGTTCCTCGACGCGACGGTACGCGAGCTGCCCGAACTTGAGGAATTTCTTGCCGAGTGGGGCATAGCGTTTGACCGCATGCTCGTGCGCGACAAAGCCAACTCACTTTCGGTGGACGGCACCGAAATTGTTGCCGAGTATACCAGAGAGGGTCTCGGCTCGTCGCTGACAAAGACTCTGTGGGCACTTGAAACGCCGCCCAAAGCCATTGTCAATTACGCGCGTCCTGTCAGGCTGCTTTATGACAGAAAAGACTCGCGCGACACCTCGGTAGTGCTCCAAACCTCGTCGGATAAGACCGCCATCGCGACCGAACTTGACGCACCGATGGATGCCGAAGGCGTTGCGGGCGTCTATAACCTGATGACAATCAGCCGAGAAACGCGCATGGTAAACAATATCCCCATATACAACTATGTGCTGGTCGCGGGTACAAAGTCGTTTACCGACGACAAGTATGTAGGCAACCCCGCTTATGGCAACGGCGATATTATCTACGCAGCCATGAAAGCCTTCGGCAAGGAGACCGTTCCGATTGACATCGACTTCAAGGTATTTGACCAAACCGCGCTTGACCTCACGACAGCGGAAGCCAACACCTGGTCAATACTGCTGACGGCATTCCTGCCGGCCTGTGTGCTTGTAGCCGGCTGTGTCGTGTACCTGAGGAGACGTCACTTATGATTAAGCGTCAAATTAGGACAATTATAATCTGCGCGGTAGCATTTGTCGCCTGTGTTGTTGCCTATTTCGCCGTAGTTAAACCGCTTATCGCGTCGCTTGTAACCGACGACGAGGTTCCCGTACTGCTTGAAGGCGAGGTGCTCGGCACAAATAACAGGATACTGATGATGGAGCACCTTGAAAAAGCCGACATGCAGTCGATAGAGGTCCACAATTCCCACGGCTCGTATACAATGTACCGCGGCGACGACGAGGAGTTTTATATCAAAGGTTACGAAGGCGCCCCATACAGCCTTGAAGCGCTTTCCAGCCTTGTGGTCAGCACAGGCTACACGCTTTCCATCACCCGCGTCGGCTATGATTTCACCGACGAGGAAATGAGCGCTTACGGGCTGGGTCCAAACGACGATTACGCGTGGTACACAATCACAAAGCGCGACGGAACCACCCACACGGTTCATATCGGCGACAAAATCCCGACCGGTGGCGGTTATTACGCCGCATATAAGGGGCGAAACGCCGTTTATGTGCTCGATACCTCGATTGCCAAAACGGTGCTTGCAAACCTTACCGATATCATCCTGCCCATTCTTTCGTATCCGCTCTCGACCGCAACCTATTACATGGTCGACGACTTCTATCTTTATCGAGACGGCGATGTCGTGGTATGGATTGACTTTCTTACCGGTGAGGAAATGAACGACGCGGCGGCAATCGGCCAGTATATAATGCTCTACCCTGCCGATTACACGCCCAACACCACAAACTACGATACCATACTGCAAAAATTGGCTGCCTTCTATGGTATCGCATGTGTCGAGCTGGGCCGCACAAACGAGCCAATCGACCCCGACCACCTGCTCGAGGCATACGGAATCAATATCGACGACCCTGCTTATGGGATTGTCTACACCTATAAAGACATTACAAGTGCCATTTATTTCAGCGAGCCCGACGAAAACGGTCTCATGTATGCCTATTCGCAGCTGTTCAACCTCGTCGCGACTCTGAGCTACAGCGACGTGTCTTTCCTCGATTGGGATATTATAAAATTCGTCGACCGTCCCGTGTTCTTCAAGAACATCAACGACATCGCTCAAATCAGAATCCAGGGTCAAGACATCGACGAAACCTTCATACTTGAGGGCGAAGGCCAAGACCTTATAGTCACGCCGAAGAGCACCGGAAGGCCGTTTGACCCCGACGATGTGCAGAACTTCAGGCAGCTTTACAAGGTTCTCTTGTCCATCCACATGGAGGATTATTCGCCTGTAACCGACACTTCTGAGCTCGAGTGCATGATGACCATGACAGTCGTGACCGACGCCGGAGAGACAATCGAGTACAAGTTCTATCCCTATTCCACGCGGCGTTGCTATTATACAATCAACGGCTCGGGGCTTTTCTACACCTACAGCGACCAAATCCAAAAGGTGCTAAACGACACTGTCCGAGCCATAAAAGGCGAACCCATCGACTCTGAAGGCAAAGACTGAGTTGTTTCGCTTCCAATACGCGATGACAGCCAAAGCGCGGGACCCGCGTGAGCCAAAGACAGGCCCGCTCACCCGCGCTTTGCACATCTCGCAGAAAAGGCGGATATATTATGAAAAAAATAGTTAAAATCACGGCTGTTATGCTCGCCGCTCTGTTTGTCATGGCGGCAGCCGCCGGATGCGGCGACCAAAAAGATAATCCCACCGTCATGATAATCGGCGGCGAAAAAGTTCCGCTCGACGAGTTCAATTATTTCTACTACAACACCAAAGCCGATTATGACGGCGGCGACGAATCCTTTTGGGCCGACACCGATAACGTTGCCAAACTTTATAGCGACGTGCTGTTTCTATTAAAACGCAACCGAGCCATCGAAGATATGGCAAAAGAGTATGGCGTCAAGCTCGACCCGCAGACGAAAAACAGCATATCGCAATATATAAGCCAAGTGAAAAAAAGCTATACCGACGAAGCAGATTATTACTCTTCGCTCGAAGCCGAACACATGTCGGAGCGCATGTTCAATGAGCTGCTGCAGACACACGAGCTTTGGCAAAAGTTGTTTGAGCATGTCACAAGCGAGGCGTCGGGAATCATACTTGCCGACGACCGGACCCTGCTCGAGGACATACCCAAAAACTTCTACCGCGCAACCCATATCCTTATCATGAACGACGAGGGGGACGACCCCGCCGAAAACAAAGCTCTTGCCGAACAAATTTTAAGCCGCATCAGAGCCGGCGAAGACTTTGAGACTCTCAAAGAAGAATACGGCGAGGACCAGGGCGTGGAAGGCAACACCGACGGATACTATTTCACTCACGGCCAAATGATCCAGTCTTTTGAAAACGCTGTTAAATCACTCCAGCTCGGCGAAATAAGCGATATAGTGGAATCGGTGTACGGCTATCACATTATCCAGCGCCTGCCGCTTGAAGACGAATATATATACAGGCATCTTGAAGAGTTGCGCGACCTTTATATGGCCCGAATTTTCAACGAAATGCTCGAATCGAAAGCCAACTCTTATGAGGTAACCTATACGGAGGCTTATCACGAGCTCGATATACTGCCAAATCCAAATGAAACAAACAGTTAAAATACCAGAACTTCTTTCGCCTGCCGGCAGCCCGGTAAAACTGCGTTTCGCACTAAACTACGGTGCCGACGCTGTCTATGCTGCCGGCAAACATTTCGGAATGCGTGCCGCTGCAAACAATTTTACCGACCAGGAGTTTGCGGAGGCTGTCCGGTACGCCCATGCAAAAGGCAAAAAGGTTTATGCGGCAGTGAACATCATGCCGCACGACGATGAATATGTCCATCTCGAAAAATACCTCGAATCGCTCGGCAGAGCAAACGTCGACGCGCTGATATGCGCCGACCTCGGTACTATATCGCTGGCGCGTGAGATGCTGCCCGACATACCGATACACGTTTCCACACAGGCCAGCGTTACAAACGCACGCGCAGCAGAGGCATATTTGCGGCTCGGCTGCAGACGCGTGATTTTAGCCCGCGAGCTGACGCTTTCTGAAATCAAGGAATTGAGGCGCCGGTGCTCGCGCGAGCTTGAGCTTGAGGTGTTCGTCCACGGCTCCATGTGCGTTGCATACAGCGGGCGATGCCTGCTTTCAAATTACCTGACCGGCCGCGACGCCAACCGCGGCGAGTGCGCCCAGCCCTGCCGCTGGAATTATCGCGTTCGATACCTCGAGTTTGAGGAGCAGAAGCGACCCGGCATGTTTATACCGGCCGAAGAAAACGAGTTCGGCACATTTGTGCTGTCCAGCCGTGACCTTTGCATGATACGCCATATCCCCGAACTTTGTGAGGCGGGTATAGACAGCCTTAAAATCGAGGGGCGTATGAAAAGCGAATATTATGCCGCGGTGACGGCAAACGCATATCGCATTGCGCTGGACAGTTATGCCGCCTCGCCCGAAAATTATGTGTTCGACGAGCGGCTTTGGGGCGAAGTCGAGTCGGTTTCCCACCGCGAATACAGCACCGGTTTCTTTTTCGGGCCTCCGCAGGAGGACGCGAATGTGTGCTCTACGCTCGATTATATACGCGACAAAGCATATCTTGCCGTGGCGCAAAGCCGGGACATAGCGCCGCCCGAAAAGTTGCAGCATGAGGCGGCAACAAAAGGTCTGACGCTCTACCGGTTCGTCCAGAGCAACAAATTTAAGCTTGGAGACACTGTATCAATTCTCACGCCCGGCAAAACCGGTCGGGCATTTGTTGCAGAGCTTCTCTATGACGCCGAAGGAAATCCGATTGATTCGACGCCTCACCCGCTCATGGAGTTTTGGCTGGGTGTGCCGTTTGAGGTAAAGGAGGGCGACATCCTGCGTGGCTAAAAAACATGGCCGCAAATACGGCGACCTCTCCCCTGCCCTGCCGGAGCGCGGTGGCTCGCTGCCCGGTGAGCGAAAGAATTTCATCAAAAACGACAACGGATTTGTCTGCGCACAGTGCGACAAAACCGTCCAGCCGCTCGGTTCAAGCTCGCGCGACCATTGCCCTTTTTGCCTTTATTCCCTGCATGTCGACATTGTCCCAGGCGACAGAGCCTCGGGGTGCGGAGGGCTGCTTGTCCCGCTCGCGGCGGAAACAGATGCGCGCCGAGGGTATATGATTATCTACCGCTGCAAAAAATGCGGCGCTATAAAACGCAACAAGTCTGCCCACGACGCGAAAATCCAGCCCGACAACATTGACCTTATAATCGAGCTTACCACGCGGCGTGGAGAAATCAATATATAAATTGCCCGGACGGCTGTCTCCCGCGTCCCGTTTTAAACGGTGACAGGTTGGAGCACGCCTCCGGGCAACATTTTTCAGTTTTGCTCGAGATACTTCAGCTCTCTCACAGCCGCTTCAATCAGCGCTTTGACCCTATCGTGGTCGTTTTTGTCGTCAGCCGTTATACCCTCTTTTGCGAGAGCATTTTTCACATACTCGAATTTCTGTTCACCTTTGCCGTCGCCGAAAATCTGTTCTGCGGCAAAAACATATACGCGAGCAAGCTGCACTGTCACGTCAAACCGCGCCGCCGAACACACAGCTTTTGTAATGCGGTTTGCCAGTCGCAGCCAAATTATCGCCGAAACAAGCAAAAGCACCGTTATAACTCCGGCCGCCGCCACTCTAATAAGCGCCGCGTGCTGCATTTCCATTGCCTCCTTCAGCCGTCGGGAGAACATTACATTTTCATCAATATGCGTATGCAGGCTGTTTAATGCAAGCAAATAAAGCCGAGGAGATTTTATTCTCCACGGCTTACTTTTTTTTGACCGATGCCCATTGGCTTACGCTTGTTTCGGAAAATGACAAACCGCTGGATGGTAAAACTAACAACAAACAGCGTGATTTCAGTCAGCAGTTTGGCAATCCGCGGGGCTATTTTTAGCTTTGTGTATCCGACAAGCAGCACAGTGTTGAAAAAAAGTATAAGCGCCGCAAGCACCGAATACTCAAAAAAAGACTTTGCGCTGCTTTTGCTGCGGAAAACAAAACCGCAATTTAGCCTGTAGTTGAACACGCTTGAAAAGACGCGGGCGCATACGTTTGAAATCACTTCACCAAAGCGATACCGTTCAAAAAACAGCAAAAAGATATTAAAAAGCATAAAGTCAACGCAAAACGACAACAGTGAGCTGACAGTAAATTTCAGCATTGGCATGTCGGCTGCGCGTAGCATACCCGCAAACACTTTATACGAGTCGGATAACGTGCGGAAATGCGAGACTGTGTTTTTCCGGTCGTGATAGATGGTTTCAATCGGCACTTCGCGTATCGGTACACGCTCCTTTGCAAGGCGCATCAGCACATTTATTTCATATTCATAGCGCATACCTTCAATTTCGAGCATCAAATCAAACAGGCTGCTGTCAAATGCGCGCAGGCCTGTCTGGGTGTCGGATATGTATACACCCGAAAGCAGCCTGAAAACAGCGCGCGTCACAGTGTTGCCAAACCGCGAGCGCAGCGGCATCTTTTGCCCGACATCCCTCACACCGAGCACCAAGCAGCCCGGATTAGCTGCCGCTTCCCGCGCCACGCGCAATGCATCCTGTGGTAAATGCTGGCCGTCGCAGTCAACAACCACAATGACGGCGCCACCGGTTGCTTTTGCGCTCTTTGCAATATACCTTATTCCCGTTTTTATCGCCGCGCCCTTACCCATGTTGTGCGAATGGGCTATTATCTTCGCATATTTCGACGCGCCATCAAAATACATCTTTTTGTCCGGCGAGCTGCCGTCGTCAACAACAATCACCGAGCAACCGGCAAAATCAAGCTCTTGCGCCAAAGTCACAAGACGCTCGTCGGGCTGATACGCCGGGACCAATGCAAAAACCTGCAATGTTGCTGCCTCCCTCGTGCCGGCGCTGTATAACCTGGCGTCGGACATGGTTACTTTTCTATTATACACCTTTAAATATAATGTTTTTATTAAAACAGTTTACCATATATTAAAATAATCATTCTTCAAATTGTAAAATCCGCTGTCAAAAGCTTTGAAAATGCTCAAAACTTGCTTTGCATATTTGCATGTAGCCCCGTCAAGTCTAAAGTAGTGACATGATTTGATTTATTTTGTTGGTATATTTTTGTCGAATATATTGACTTTATTAATGTTTTTGAAACATTAAAGACAAATTTCGATGATATAGTCGACAACATAGGACAAATCCAAAATATTCCGGCTTGCGACCGTGATGACGCATGAAATATGTATAGATGAAAGTGAAAAAACTGTTTGCCCTGTCTTTTGCGGTTTTGCTCGCGCTTTTTTCCTGCACCGTCACCTACGATGAAGATGTTTCGCTGCATAGGGCAATAGTCAGCATGCAAGCGGAACATGCGGAGACAATTGCGCCCAAAGCAGACTATGCAGATGACGCAGTGCCTGCATTCGTCACTCCGGCCAATGTCACCGGCGAGCCCGGCGACACACCGGACGCACTGACGCAGGACGAGCCCGAAACCACGTCAACCTCACCTCCGGAGACTGCCGACACAGCCCAATCGGCCGAAACAACCGAAGCCGCCACTGAGGATGCCGAAAACTATGTTATAGTCCCGCGTTTTTTCAATCTCAATGTCGCACAGGCGCTCGAATACCTTGCTTCTTACGGTATAGATGCTAAACCCGACAGCGACGGCGCAGTTCCCGACGCGCCGGTGGTCGTCGTGTCGTTTTACGGCAAGTGGGACGACGAGAACTTTTACTTTATTGCCGGGCGGGACGTCACTTTAAAGGTAGGCGGAGTGCCGGATCAGCCCGAGCCAAAAGACGACATGACGCCCAAGGGAGTCAAAATAGCATATCTTACTTTTGACGACGGGCCGTCAAATTACAATACCTATAGGATTCTCGATATACTCGACTCCTATGGAGCCAAAGCGACTTTTTTTGTCGTGGGCAACGCCATAGAGCGTTTTCCGGGACGTGTTAAAGCGATATCCGAGTCGGGCAATTTGATAGCCTGTCACTCATATTCGCACAATTATGCCGACATTTACTCGTCAAAAGACGGCTTTCTCGACGATATGCAGCGATGGTACGATGCCGTTTATGCCGAGCTTGGCGAAGATTACTGCTGCTCGCTGTATCGCATGCCGGGCGGCTCGGCATGCGCCAGAAGATATGCCGGCTACAGTGATATTGTGGACGAGCTTGCACGTCGCGAGTTTAGGGTTTTCGACTGGACAATGTCAAACAACGATGTATGGAGCCGCTCAAAAGCCGGAGACCTGTCGCCGGTCGAGTATCAAAAAAAATGTTTCCGCGAGCAGCTTGAGGCACTCGACGCCGCCGGCAAGCCTGTTATTATCTTGATGCACGAAACATACGATTCGACAGTCGAAATGCTCCCGTGGGCAATCGAGCTGCTTCAAAGCAAGGGATACAGCTTTGACACGCTTGAGGGCTATATCGGAGAGTACACCCAGCGCTGAACGTTTTTCTTGACAAATGCACACTTTGTGGTATAATATAGTCGGCATAATCCGAGCCGCAAGTCTTTCTTCCGGCAAGGAACATCATATATAGATCCTGAACACGAAGATTTTTCTGAGTGAGAAGCCCGTATGACACGCTTTTGTATTAAAGCGCGCCTTTCGGGGCGCGTTTTTTGTTTAATTTTGCAAAGGAGATCGCCCCATGGAAACGCGCATTGCCATTATAGCCATTATCGTTGAAAAGCCAGAATCGGTGGAGAAACTGAACGCCCTGCTGCACGAGTACGCAGAGTATATAATCGGGCGTATGGGAATACCGTACAGGGAGCGCAGAATATCAATTATCAGCATTGCGATAGACGCGCCGCACAACACGATTAGTGCGCTTTCGGGCAAAATAGGGCGTTTGCCGGGCATCAACGCCAAAACCGTATACTCAAACTTGGGAGGCAACGCTTGAACGAACGAATCAAATACCTTGCCGACAAACTTCACCACAGTCACACGCTGGACAGAAGCGAGTTTCACGAGCTTGTTTCCGGGCGTACCGAGGAGTCGGCACAATATTTATACGGCCTCGCACGAGATGTGCGCGAAGAAATATATGGCCGCGACGTTTATCTGCGCGGACTTATAGAATTTACAAACTACTGCAAAAACGACTGTCTTTACTGCGGGATACGCCGCTCAAACCGCTCGGCCGACCGGTACAGACTGACAGAAAAGCAGATTTTAGACTGCTGCCAGACAGGCTACCAGCTTGGTTTTCGCACATTCGTGCTTCAAGGTGGCGAGGACCCTTTTTACACCGACGAGCGGCTATGCTCAATCGTGCGCGAAATCAAAAAACTATACCCCGACTGCGCCGTAACGCTGTCTGTCGGGGAACGCAGCCGCGAAAGTTACGCGAGGCTGCGCGAGGCGGGCGCCGACCGCTATCTTTTAAGGCACGAGACCGCCGACGCCGGTCATTTCGCCAAAATCCATCCGGGTGAGCTTTCGCTCGAGCAAAGAATACGCTGTCTGCGCGACCTAAAGGAGCTTGGCTATCAGGTGGGCTGCGGATTTATGGTCGGCTCGCCGTATCAGACTATCGACAGTATTGTCGCCGACCTTGAGTTTATAAAAGAGTTTCAGCCTCACATGGTTGGCATCGGGCCGTTTATCCCACACCACTCCACCCCGTTTGCCAAAGAGCCTGCCGGCTCGCTCGAGCTGACACTTTATCTGCTTGCCATTGTCAGGCTCATGCTGCCAGACGTGCTGCTCCCCGCGACAACGGCGCTGGGCACTATCCATCCGCGCGGACGGGAGCTTGGACTGCTTGCCGGCGCAAATGTCGTCATGCCCAATCTTTCACCCACCGAAGTGCGCAGCAAATACCTTTTGTATGACAACAAAATCTGTACCGGCGACGAAGCCGCCGAGTGCCGCCGGTGCCTTGAGCGCCGCGTTGAAAGCGTCGGATATAAAATTGTCGTTTCCCGCGGCGACTGGCGCGAAAAGTAATTTTACGGCGCACAATCACGCGACCGGCGACAAGCTATATAATTTCCGGGATACCTTCCCACTCAAACACATTTATATTTTAGCTGACGGGTAAGCGCACATACGCTGACCCAGAAGAAAGGAAGCATTGCTATGTATAATCCCAAATCGACCCGAGCAGAAGAATTTATTTCACACGAGGAGATACTCGCAACACTTGACTATGCCGAGAAAAACAAGCGCAACGCCGAGCTTATCGACCATATAATCGAAAAAGCCAAAGAGCGCAAAGGGCTTTCCCACCGCGAAGCGGCGGTTTTGCTCGACTGCGAACTCGAGGACCGCAACGAAGAAATATATGCGCTTGCAAGGCAAATCAAAAATGACTTTTACGGCAACCGCATAGTAATATTCGCGCCGCTGTATCTTTCAAACTACTGCGTCAACGGCTGTGTTTACTGCCCATATCATTACAAAAATAAAAATATAGCGCGCAAAAAGCTGACGCAGGAGGAAATTGCGCGCGAGGTTATTGCACTACAGGACATGGGGCACAAGCGGCTGGCTATCGAATCGGGCGAAGACCCGGTCAACAACCCCATCGAATACATACTTGAATCCATCAATACCATCTACTCTATAAAGCATAAAAACGGCGCTATTCGCCGCGTTAATGTAAACATAGCGGCGACCACCGTCGAAAATTACAGAAAGCTGAAAGATGCCGGGATAGGCACTTATGTGCTGTTCCAGGAGACCTACCACAAGGAAAGCTATGAAAAGCTGCATCCGACCGGGCCAAAACACAACTATGCCTATCACACAGAGGCAATGGACCGTGCCATGCAGGGCGGAATCGACGACGTGGGCCTGGGCGTGCTGTTCGGGCTTGAAAACTACCGCTATGAATTTGCGGGACTTTTAATGCATGCCGAGCATCTTGAAGCTGTATACGGCGTCGGGCCCCACACAATAAGCGTGCCGCGCATCCGCCGCGCCGACGACATCGACCCGTCTGCGTTCGACAACGGAATAGACGACGATATATTCGCCAAAATTGTTGCCTGCATCCGCATCGCAGTGCCCTATACCGGCATGATCGTCTCCACGCGCGAGAGCAAAGAGTGCCGCGAGCGCGTTCTCGGGCTCGGCGTGTCCCAGATTTCGGGCGGTTCGCGCACCAGCGTGGGAGGCTATTGCGAACCAGAACCCGAGGACGAAAATTCCGAGCAGTTTGAAGTCAGCGACAGGCGCACGCTCGACGAGGTGGTGCGCTGGCTTATGGAGCTTGGCTATATACCGAGCTTTTGCACCGCCTGTTATCGCGAAGGGCGTACCGGTGACCGCTTCATGAGCCTGTGCAAGAGCGGTCAAATCCAAAACTGCTGCCATCCCAACGCGCTGATGACCCTGCGCGAGTATCTTGACGATTACGCTTCGCCCGAGACTCGCGAGATAGGCATGAAAATGATTTTAGCCGAGCTTGACAATATCCCCAATCCCAAAGTAAGGGAGATTGTCGAGCGCAACCTTTCCGGCATCGACGCGGGTGCACGCGACTTCAGGTTCTGATTTTGCTTTTTTGCACTGTACTGCAGGGAGGTTTTGGGAGTTAATGCCCGGGACCTCCAATTCCAACCAATAAATGAGGTTAACACATGGGACTTAACAATACCCCGACCGCAGACCGGCTGCATATCGGCATTTTCGGGCGCCGAAATGCAGGCAAATCCAGCGTTATAAACGCAATTACGGGACAGGAGCTGGCGGTCGTCTCCGACATCAAGGGCACTACCACCGACCCTGTCTATAAGGCAATGGAGCTTCTGCCGCTTGGCCCTGTTATGATCATAGACACGCCGGGCATCGACGACGAAGGGCAGCTTGGCTCGCTGCGCGTTAAAAAGGCACGTCAGGTGCTAAACAAAACCGACGTCGCGGTGATTGTCGTTGACGCCACCGAAGGGCGCAGCAGCGAAGACGACGAGCTTGTAAACCTCATACGCGAAAAAAACATCCCGTACATCATAGCATACAATAAATGCGAGCTGCTGGATAACATTCCGCAACCCTCACGCGATGAAATTTACATCAGCACTGCAGCGAACATCGGGATAAATGAGCTTAAAGAGCGGATTGCCGCGATTGCCGATACCGGCGCCGCGAAACAGCGCATTGTCGGCGACCTGATTTCACCGTCCGACATCGTCGTGCTTGTCACGCCAATTGACAAATCCGCCCCCAAAGGGCGGCTTATACTGCCTCAGCAGCAAACAATCCGCGACATACTCGATTCGGACGCCATTGCGGTTGTGACCAAAGAGATTCAGCTTCGCGAAACGCTCGAGACGCTGAATCGCAAGCCAAAACTCGTCGTTACCGACAGCCAGGTGTTCGACAAAGCCGCAGCAGACACTCCGCCCGACGTGCCGCTGACCTCGTTTTCGATACTTTTCGCCCGCTATAAAGGGCTGCTTGACGAGGCGGTGCGCGGTGCGGCCGCGATTGACCGGCTGCGCGACGGAGATACTGTACTTATTTGCGAGGGCTGTACCCATCATCGCCAGTGCGACGATATCGGCACCGTCAAACTGCCGCGCTGGCTGCGAAACTACACCGGCCGGGAGCTTCATTTCGAGTTTACCTCCGGCGGCGATTTCCCCGACGACCTGTCAAAGTTTGCCCTTATCCTCCACTGCGGGGGCTGCATGCTCAACGAGCGCGAGGTGCGCTATCGCATGAAATGCGCGGGCGACCAGAATGTGCCAATAACAAATTACGGCGTGGCAATCGCTTACATGCAGGGCATTTTGCGTCGCAGCGTCGCGATGTTTCCGCATCTTGCAGCCATGCTTGACGAAAGCGCGCAAGCTTCAAAATAGGAGAAGGAAACGGCGTCTTTTCCCTTTTAGTCGTGCCGAAAAGACGAATTCTACGGCACTGAACGTCAATGAGCTTTCCGCGATGCTTGACCGCATAACTTAATCACAAGCTGTGCCAATGCAGCAAACTAAAAAGGCGGCTGGACTATATTCCGGCCGCCTGAATTTTTACATTACGATGTTAATAGTTGCAGCGTCTGTTGCAGCTGAAGAGGCATCTCAAGGTGTTGGTGATGGGTTCGACCAAAAAGCAGATGCAGCATTTCCTGCGGTTACGATATGCGCCGCCAACATAACCGTAGTCGCAACCACAGTCTCTGGAGTATGCTCCACCTACGTCTCTGCAACCTCCAACTGACGTACCGCCTACGCCGCCCTTACAGCGATCGTACGCGCCGCCAACTCCGTCTCTATCATAACGATCAACAGCTCCGCCGACGCCTCTGCAGCAGCAAGAACAACCTTTGTGATAATGACTCATTATGTGAACCACCTTATCTTTTAATTACCGGATCATTCCGGACTTAGCCCGGATATTTTTACGGCGGATATATTCCGCTATTACATTATATTGCGGTGGCATTAAGTTGTGAGCGATAAAAGCATCCCGACCCCCAAACAAAAAATAAGCTCCCACAGCAGCCAAGTAGCTGCGTGGGAGCAGTTTTGTTTAACAGGCAATCAATCGCTGCCTCCGAGATGGGTATACAGACCAAGCGCCTCAAATTGGGGAACTTCAAGCGAAAGAAACACTATAAACTCGGGCAACCCCTTTTCTTCATAGCTGAAGGCTAAATCGTACATCCCGCTGCGTCCGCTGTATGATGCGGGCAGAAGGCTCACATGCCGCAGCTTAAGTCCGTATGCCTCTGCCGCATCAATAACGTCGCCAAGCGTTGCGCCGCCATCGTCAAAGCTCGCCGAAAACTCAAACACGCGCTCGCCGGATGCGGCGCCCGGCGGAGGCACTATACCGCGGTGTAGCAGCGCAAAGCGGGTGAAATCCTCTCCGTCCTGGGTATGAATGTCGCATGTAAGCGAGTAGTTGAGCTCATACTTGCCAACAAGCGTCCTGAAACCAGACAGCATCCCGTCGGCAGAGCTTTCGACCGGTAAAATACAATACTTTGCGCGCCCGTAGTAGACGTCCTCGCATACACCCGTAAAATCGGTGGCATAAGTGACCGTCGGATTTTCGAGCGCCTCGGCAAATACATTATATGCCTTATCGGAGAAGTAGTTATGCAAATAGCAAATGCGGTTTGGCATATCACCTTCGCCTTCGGGCTGTGTGCAGCCGAGCAGCTTTTCGGCTGACGGAGGCGCAGGCTGGCCGCCCAAGTTCTCGTATATAAAGCCGCAAAGCGCAATCCTGTCGGCGCGCGAGCTTAGCCTGACAAAATGCTCCGGCACAGGCGAATTTTGCTCCGGGCGCTCGATTATCTCAAGCAGCTTTGCATACTCGCTTCTCAATGCGTCGGACAGCACGCCGCCGGCGAAAGCGCGCGCAAGCCCGTATATATGGGCAATCCTGCGCTCTATAACCGATGACGCCTCGGAGGACAGCGCCGACAGGTTTTCCGCAATAACGCTCAGCCTGTCATGTGTCATGAGAGTGATTTTTCGAGTTGCCGATAGCTGTCGGCAAGGAAATCGCGCAGCTCGTCCGGGGTCAGGCGACGCTGTGCCATCAGCGCGAGCATGTAAATCCGTTTGGCGGCAGCCTCAAGCTCTTCGGAGAAACTCTCGCCGGCATCGTCGGCGCGCTCGCCAAGCTTGCGCACAACAGGGCTTGCGGAGTTGAGTACCAAAGTTATATCTTCGTCAAGCCCGTCGAATTTCTCGCCGCTGGACATGCTGTAAAACTTCATCATATCGCTGAAACGGCGGGACTGTTCCGAAAGATTGATTATCGCCGGTACATCTGACTTGAGAATCTCAAATTTAACCGTCAGATTCTCGCTGCCGCTGACTTTTTTAAACAGCTTCTCAAGCACTTCTGATTTATACTCCTCCCCGTCGCCGGTAAGCGCTTTTGCCACATCGGCATCAACTCGCACGAATTTAATGTCGCAGTCATCCCACTTTTCGCCCTCGAGCGTCTGAATATAGCTTGTATCAAGCACCTTGTCAAACAGCGCGACGGATATACCCTCGGCATTGTAGAGCGAAATATACTGTGCCTGGTCAATCTTGTTGGTTGCGTAATAAACGGTGTTCGGGTGCTTTTCTTTTGCGCCCTCGAGGTACTCGGATATGCTTTTATATGTGTCGTCGGTCAGCGGCAAAAGCAGGCAGCCTTTGACGCGCTCAAGAAACTTGGTGTCGCGTATGCATGCATACTGGACGAATACCTTTATGTCGTTCCAAAGGCTTTCATATTTCTCGCGCTCGGTGTTATACAGCGAATTCAGCTTGTCCGCGACCTTCTTTACGATGTGGGACGATATTTTTTTGACATAAGCGTCATTTTGCAGATAGCTGCGTGACACGTTAAGCGGCAGATCGGGGCAGTCGATAACGCCGCGCAGCATCAGCATATATTCGGGTATAACCTCTTTAATGTTGTCGGCGACGAAAACCTGATTGTAGAAGAGTTTGATCTGCCCCTCAAGGTTTTCGTACTCGGTCCTGATGCGCGGGATAAATATTATGCCGCGGAAGTTGAGCGGATAATCGGCGTTAATGTGTATATAAAACAGAGGCTCGCGGAAATCCCTGAATACCTTGCGGTAAAACTCCTTGTACTCCTCCTCGGTGCATTCGGAGGGGTTTTTCAGCCACAGCGGATGTGTGTCGTTGATTGGCTTTGGAGGCTCTTTTTCTTTATCTTCGTCGTCTTTTTTATCTTTGCTTTCTTCCTTTTTAGACTCGTCGGTAAAATAAATCTCGACGGGCATGAAAGCGCAGTATTTATCAAGTATATCGCGCAGTTTAAATTCCGAGAGGAACTCGCTTTCCTCCTCGGTGATATGCAAAATGACGGTAGTTCCACGCTCGGTGCGGTCGGAGGGGAACACTTTATACTCACCCTCGGAGCTGCACTCCCAACGCACCGCCGGCGCATCGGTATATGATTTTGTGATTATCTCCACGGTGTCGGCAACCATGAATGCCGAGTAGAAACCGAGACCGAAATGACCGATGATACCGGAGGCATTTTCGCCGTCCTTGCCCTCTTTGCCCTCATATTTCGATATAAAATCGAGCGCGCCCGAAAGCGCTATTTGACAAATGTATTTATCAAGCTCCTCGGCCGTCATGCCGATGCCGTTGTCCGATACCGCTATTGTGCGCGCGTCTTTGTCGAGCGTGACGTCGATGCGGAATTTGTCATCGATGTCCCGCACATGGCCGAGGGATATAAGCCTTTTCAGTTTTGTAACCGCGTCGCAGGCGTTGGACACCAGTTCACGCAAAAATATCTCTTTGTTGGAATAAAGCCACTTCTTTATAATAGGAAAGATATGCTGTGTTTCAACAGAAATACCGCCCGTTCGGACGGCTCCGTTTTTTTCTCCCATAGCCAATACAATCACTCCTGTCTTTGTGATTTGCCGATATTTTGAGCCTTGCGCAGCAAAAATGTTTTCAGCTGCGCCAATATCTAAAAATCTATATTAGTACATTTCATAAAAATCGAACTCCAGCTCCGGCTCCTTGTATGTGTACTCGCCCGGGGCAATCGGTGCACTCTCGTCCGGCAGTGCGATAAACTGAAATACAAAAGTGCCCGTCAAACGCACGTCAAACGCCTGCTCACCCGCGGTGCAGTGCAGCAAAAGTTCGGTGCCGTCCGGCTCTGCGGTAAACCTCACTGTAAAAGCGTCGACCGCTACACCGCGTGCGTCGGTTACGGTAATGTTAAGCTGCCCGCCATCCTCAAAGTTAAGGGTGTGCACCTTGTCACCGGCATCGAGTATCCATTCCCCGCGCAGCAGCGGTGCGACAACAGGCGACGGGACAAGCGCAACTGCCCGCTCAAACGAACCGTCCGGGGTCACAACCATTAATGTTATATACGGCGTGCCAGCTTCGTCAAAATAATATGTTATAATACCGGTTTCGGTGGAGTCGGTATAATTTCTCAAAGTCTGGGATAGTGCACCGCGCAGGGTTTGATACGGCATGAAATCCTCGTCTGTCCACTCGAGTGCAAGCTGTGCAATGGATTGTTTTACATAAAACTCGGCCTCGTCGTCCGATATGCCGTAAAGCTCGAGGAATTCATCATATTCCAACAGCCGTCCGCTTTCCACATCGAACATATAGGAGTAGTATCTGCTATCGGCGAAAACGCCGTCATCGAAAACCTCGGTGACCAAAACGGATAAAATCCCATCTCTCAAAGCTGACGAGTACGATGAGGTAATTTTTATTCCGTCGGCTCTCCAGTCCTGCCACGACTTGCAGAGTCTATATAGCTCTGCGTTTACCTTTTCGGCGTCGGCGGATTCCAGCTTTATTTCGGGTAGCACGATTGCATCATCGGAAAAGTCCGCATCGGCAACAAGCGCTCCAAGGTCTGCTATATGGCGCGACGAACAGGCAATCGCCGCTACCGAAACAAAAAGCATAAACACAAGTGCAATCCGCCTCACAGCAAACCCCTCCCTAATCAGCGGATGGCAAATCCGCTGTTGTCAGCGCAACTTCAGCTCAGTATCCCAAGCGCCTCTTTCCAGCGCAGCACCCTCTCCACCGACTCGTCTATACGCGACTCGGGTATCAAGCCGTCTTTGACCGCTTCCATAACGTCATCATAGGCTTGCTTGAAATCGCTGATGCAAACCATATCGGTGCCGGCGAGTATCGCAAGCACTGCTGCGCTGCCACCTTTGCTTTCGGAAAACTCTTTTATCGCGCCCATGTCGAGCGCGTCGGTAACAATTACGCCCTCAAAGCCAAGTGCGTCCCTCAAAAGACTGTGGACACTTGCCGACAGCGACGACGGGTAGTCGGGATCGATGCAAGTCACAATGTTGTGCGAGACCATAACTGCGCCCGCGCCCGCATGGATGCCGGCAATAAACGGTAACAGGTCTCCCTGCTCAAACTCGGCGAAATCGCGACTGTCGACCGACATACCCTTGTGTGTATCTGTGTTGCCTCCGTAGCCCGGGAAATGCTTGAGCACACAGCCCATGCCAAGCTCGACATATCGCAAAGTCACAGATGAAATGAGCTCGGCGGTCGTGCGGGCGTCCAGCCCCAGCGTGCGCGGATAGATGTAGCTTTCGGGGTCAAGCGACACGTCGCAAACCGGCGCAAGATTGCAGTTGATGCCGAGCGAGCGTAAAAGTTGTGTTTTCTCATCGACATCGGCTAAAAGGGCCTTGAGACCTCCCTCGCGGTACAGCTCGGCAGGCGATTTAAACGGCTGCGCGCGATACTGCGCGAATTTACTGACCCTCACCACGGTGCCGCCTTCCTCGTCGACCGCTATAAGCAGCGGGATTTTCGCCGCCGCCTGATACGAGGCAATGGCATCCGCCGCCTCCTGCGGGGTGCGGTCTGCAAAATCGGGCGCAAACAGCACCAGCCCGCCGAGGTGATACTCCGCAACATCGGCTGCGGCACGCTCGGCGTCACAGGCTACCAAAAACATCTGGCCGACTTTTTCCTCAAGGGTCATAGTGCCTATCAGCGCGGCTATCCCGTCTGTTTCGGGAGGCTCCTCTGTTGAGGGTGCGGGCTGCGGCTGGGTTTGAGGCTCTGTTTCAGGCTGCGGCACCGGCTCTGCCCCTGTCTCCGCATGCGATGGCTGCTCTGACCGGTAGCTGTAGCCGGAAGTTTCGGCAGGCATATCGCCCGACAAACTGCATGAAAAAATAAGCGCCGACGCAATCAGGCAAAGACATATCGCGGCAGCGGTTTTCAAAAATTTCAAAATTTAACGCAATCTCCAATAAATTTTTCACACGGGATTGTTGCCTTCTAAAATATAAATTATACGCTAAATAGCAGCTATTGTCAAGCAATCGCTGTGGTATAAAAATCCGGCGGTGCAAAATACCGCCGGAGAATTTGCAACTATATTTTCTTCTGCGGGCAAGCGCGGCTGCGCGCTCATACCGAGCTGCCGCGCACGATTTTCTTGATGCTGTCCACCGAAAGGTAGAACATATCCGCAAGCGCCTCTGCCGAATACTGCTCCGAGTAGAGCCTGCGGATTTTTGCGTTGCGCTCCGCATAGTGTTTTCGTGCTCCGCTGCGCCCTCCCCAAACAATTTTTGAATCGGTCTTGGCGGGGACATAAAGCAGCTCACCCGAGCAGTAGCGCTGAACTTGTGCCAGAAGCGCCTCGGGCAACACGTCCCGAGCGTTTTTGTAAGCCATATATCTGTTCCTTTCCGTTTTTGCGCAATGCCGCGCCGGTTTTTGCGGCACAACCGATGCCGCCACACCGAACGCCGGCCCTTAAAAAATCATACGTCAAAACGTCCCTGCACAGCAGCCGCATCGAAACGCGCAAGCGGCAGCCTTTATCGCTGTCCACGGCGCTGATCTCGACACAGCCGCGGCGCACGGACGCGCGGCATAGATTTTCTGTGCAAGGCGCGGTGTCTCACCGCTACCCCGGAAAGTCAAGGTCATGTGAAAACCCTGATCCTGGCCAAGCCTTTGCAAGGCTGCGTCAGGCCGGCCGACAGAAAGCTACGCCGAAATCACCCTCACAGTGATAATCATAGCATCATCACCCTCCTTCCAGACCAGGATTTGCGGACGGTCGATCGCCCCGCTCGCGGTTTTGATTATACCAAATCCAGCCATCAATTTCAATGTAAAGATTGTTTATAAATGTTTTGTCCCCGTGCGCACCGAAGATCGCATTTTATCGAACTTATTGTAATTTTGACTAAAAATGAATATTTAACAAATTTGTGTTGATAATTGTGGGTGTATATGCTAATATAAGCTAGTAATACTGTCATGAGGTGGATTTCTTTATATGTCGATGTATAACAAGAAGACCATCGAAGATATCGATGTAAGAGGCAAGCGTGTGCTCGCACGCTGCGATTTCAACGTGCCGATTGAAAACGGCACAATAACCGACGATAAACGTATAGTAGAGGCGCTTCCCACTATCAAGTACCTGTCCGAACATGGCGCGAAGGTAATTTTGTGCTCGCACTTCGGACGCCCGAAGGGAGAGTTTAACCCCGAGTATTCGCTCGCTCCCGTTGCAAAGCGCCTTTCAGAGCTGCTCGGCCGTGAGATTCCGCTTGCAGCCGACGTTATCGGTGAAGATGCACGCGCAAAGGTCGCCGCGCTCAACGACGGCGACATAATGCTGCTCGAGAACGTCCGTTTCCACAAGGAAGAGGAGAAAAACGATCCCGAGTTTTCAAAAGCGCTCGCTTCACATGCCGACATCTTTGTAAACGACGCGTTTGGAACGGCGCACCGCGCGCACAGCTCCACCGCGGGTGTTGCCGCTTATCTGCCCGCCGTGTGCGGCTATCTTATCCAGAAAGAAATTTCGATAATGGGCGACGCTCTCGCCAATCCCAAACGCCCCTTTGTCGCCATCCTCGGCGGTGCGAAGGTCTCCGACAAAATAGGCGTTATAGAAAACCTGCTTGACAAGGTAGACACGCTTATAATCGGCGGCGGTATGGCTTATACATTCATCAACGCCATGGGCAACCCCATCGGCTCGTCCATCTGCGAAAAGGACAAGCTGGGACTTGCTCAGGAAATCATGGAAAAGGCGCGCGCAAAGGGCGTCAACCTGCTTCTGCCCGTCGACAATATTATCGGTCGCGAGTACAAAGAAGACACTGTATTCATGCGCATCTACTCCGATTCTATACCCGACGGCTGGATGGGTCTGGACATCGGCGAAAAGACTCAGGAGCTTTTTGCAAAGACCCTTATCGGTGCCGGCACAATAGTCTGGAACGGCCCGATGGGCGTTTCCGAGTGGAAAAACTTCGCTTCGGGTACACGCGCAATTGCAGCCGCAGTCGCCTCCTCGGGCGCGATCACAATCATCGGCGGCGGCGACAGCGCAGCAGCAGTCGAAAAACTTGGTTTTGCCGATAAGATGACTCATATCTCCACCGGCGGCGGCGCGTCGCTGGAATTCCTTGAAGGCAAGGAGCTGCCCGGCATTGCATGCCTGGCCGACAAAGAATAAAAATGGATAAATCTAAACGTAAAACCGTCATTGCGGGCAACTGGAAAATGAACATGACGCCCACAGAGGCGCGCAAACTCGCATGTGAGCTTGCGGAAGCGCTGTCCTGCACCGATACCGCCGGCTCTGTCGAGGTTGTGGTATGCGTTCCTTTCGTCGACATATTTGCCGTATCGCAGGTGCTTTCGGGTACACCGATAAAAGTCGGCGCACAAAACGTACATTTTGAAAAATGCGGCGCATATACCGGCGAGATTTCCGCTCCGATGCTTGCTGAGTGCGGCGTTACTCACGTCGTTGTCGGGCACAGCGAGCGCCGCCAGTATTTCGGCGAAACCGACGAAACGGTAAATTTGCGGGCAAAAGCCGCTCTCGAGACGGGGCTGACCCCCATCATTTGTGTCGGCGAGCTGCTTTCAGAGCGCGACGCCGGCATAACCGAGGAAGTGGTGGCGCGTCAGACCAAACTCGCGCTTGCCGGCTTTACCGCCGAACAGGTAAAAAGAACAATCATTGCTTATGAGCCTGTTTGGGCAATCGGCACCGGCCGCACCGCCACAGCCAACCAAGCTGAAGAGGTATGCGCATACATCCGCCAAATTATCACAAATCTCCACGACATTGAGACGGCCGAAGCCGTCACTATCCAGTACGGCGGCTCAATGAAGGCAAGCAATGCCGCCGAGCTGCTCGCAAAACCCAATGTTGACGGCGGACTTGTTGGCGGAGCCTCTCTTTCGGCAGCCGAGTTTGCAGAAATTGTGAAAGCCGCTCTGTAAAATATCTACCGATGAATCGCGCGCGAATTTGTTTGCAGATTCGCGCGCGTTCGGTATGAACGGACGGTGCAGTAACAAATGTCGTTAATTTTAACCGTATTTGATTAAACCGGAGGCCTGTCATGACAACCGTAAAGCGAGCCACATTTGTCTCTGCAATTCTTATACTCTTGTGCGCAGCCTTACCAATGTCGGTATATGCTGCGTCTGTGCAGGGCAATGCCATAACCTCCGTTGTTATAAATAAAAACCTGGATGCAATAAATGTTTTTGCCACGCTGTCCGACGCTTATGTGAGAGATAACCGCGGTAAAAGCGTTTACCTTTTCGAGCTGATGCCCGAGCAGAGTGAAAAGGATTTGACGTCGCTTTCGCCCATCGCCGAAACCAAAGTTACACCGGAGCCGACCTTCAGTCTGCCGTTCGATACCTCAGACAAAGCGCGGCTGCTTTCAAGATATGTACTTGCCTCTATGAGTGCAGACGGCGTATTTTCGGCACTAACCGACGCGTATTATATTTCAAATCCGGAGGCAGTTGCCCCGCATGACTACGCTTTTCCCGTTGCAGCGTCGAAAAAAGGCCTTGAAGTGCAGCTTTTGTCGGATGCGCAACTGCTTGGTACCTCCTATGCGGTGATAAATGTTTCGGTGGACTCGCTGCTGCTTGGAGAAAGCTCGCCCGATTCGGTTTCATTTATTTTCGACGGTAAGACATATTACGTTTCCCGCGCCAGACTTGATTCGCTTGACTATCGCATTAAAGTGCTCACGGATTCGGGTACGATTGTATATCTCAACATTATTCTCGGTGCACCGAGTGCCTCAACCCCCGAAAAGCTGAATGTGCTTTATTATCCCGAAGCGCTTGACGGCACCGACGCCCGTCTATGCGCTATCAACACCGAAAACGCCGAATCGGTGCTGTATTACGCCGCCTTGCTTAACTTCCTTGCGACCCGGTACACCGACCCGTCGGGCGAATACGGCTTTGCCGGCGGCTGGATTATCGGCTATGAAGCCAACTCAAACCGCAACTACAATTACATGGGCCCGGCCCCGCTTGCCGATTATACGGATTCGTATGCCAAAGCGCTGCGTATTGCTCATGCGATGCTGCGCTCGGTTTACTCAAACGGGCGCGTCTATGTGTCGGTGGGAAACAATTTCAACGCAGCCTCCACCGAGCTTAATTTTGCCGGCGATGAGCAGCTCGATTACCCCGCCCGTCTTTTTCTGGAGCGGCTTAATCAGGTAATTTCGGTTTCAGGCAATTTCCCGTGGAACCTTTCCATAAATCCGTACCCCTCCGACCCGGCAAACACCGCATACTGGACAGACCCCAACACGCTTGGCAGCTATGATACGCCATTTATCACGATGAACAATATAGACGTGATATGCAACTTCATGGGTCAGGAGAATTTCCTTTATGAAGGCGCAAAAAGGCGTATACTCTTAGGCAGTTTCGGCGTGAGCGGCGAGGCGGTCACATCGGGTGAGGCACTTCAGGCCGCAGCGTTCGCCTATGCTTACTATACTGCCGCTTCAAATGACGACATTGAGGCGCTGATTTGGCACAGGCATGTGGACAGCGCCGACGAGTCGGGGCTGCTGCTCGGTCTATGGGCTTCGGCCGAGGGTGAAAACCTTGTGCCGGCTCAAACAAAAAGCATATACGACGTTTTCAAATACATCGATACCGAGCGTTATGGAAGCAAAGAACAGTCGCTTGAAAAAACCGCATTTGCACTCAAGCTCATCGGTGCGGACTCCTGGAGCGATTTAATCCCCGGTTTTGATATAAACAAAGCCGTTACACGCAGCGTACATGAGGCCATCTCCCACCTCAGCTCGGATATTGAAAGTAAATACAAAGAGGCGGCCCTTTTTGATTTTTCGAGCGGAGAGCTTTATGGTTTTTATCCCTCCGACAATGCCGCATATATTGAGTTGCGCACCGACACAAGCGTAAAGAAAGCAACGGACAGCGAAACTTTATCCGGCGCAAGAGGCACTTCAGTGCTGTTTTCCAAACTGACTGCAAGCTCGCCGTTTGAATACATGGGCATATCGAAACGCTTTGACGAGCCGCTCGATATTTCCAAGACCGGATATATAACACTGCGCGTCAAAAGCGAGCTGCCGGAGGATATTGCATCGGCAAGCATCATGCTCAGGTTGCTCGGCAGAACCCCGCAAACCGGAAGACTTGTCGTCTATGAGGGTGTTTCGCAAATCAAGGCGGGCGAGTGGAGCGAAATTACATTCAAGCTGACCGACTACGCTGCCGTTGTTCCGGCTGTGGAGACGCTCAAAATATGGATAAAACCCATCGACAACAAGCTCCATGAAGGCGACATTGCACTGTCGGTTCAAAGTGTGACGCTCCATTCAACAACGGGCATAAATGTTCTCTCCACTGTGCTTTGGATTATACTCATTGTTGTCATAGCAGCGGTGGTAGCTTTCATCGGGCTTGTCATACGCAACCAGATACGCTATCGCATGCGACTGCGCCGGCAAAAACAGCGTGCGCAGCTTAAAGATCAGACTCGCCGCCGTCAACAGCAGCTTGCGGCACTGCCTCCAGGCAGGCTGCCGCCACCCTCCCAGACTGCTGCCAGACCGGGCACCCAATCTGCCGATCAGCCGCCAAGGCGGCCTACCGGCACTATCCCGCGGGTGGAGCCGGACCGGCAGAGAGCGCCGGCACCGCGTCCCAAGCAACCGGACAGTGCATCACAAACCGATCAGATACGCCGCACAGCTTCCAAAGCTGAGCCGCGCGACCCTTCACCGGAGCAAAAGTCTCGGCGCCCGCGTCCGACCCGCAGGCCTCCGATTTAAATAAAGCAGTAGCGGCGACTTGCCAAGAGATATAAAAAAGCGCTTCCCTTTCGGAGGCGCTTTTTTTATTGCATTTGCCGCATTTGCGAGTTGTGCACATGCGGTTCGCCGCTTTACAACACATTTAGCCGGCTTTTTCTGATCTTTGCATATGCCGGCACGCTTTGTATTGCATGTGCAAAAAAGGGAGACCGTCCGGTGCGGTCTCCCAATATATTTAGCCTTGTGCAAGCTTGCGCTGAGCCATAACAAGCCTGTAGTATATTCCCTTCTGTTCAAGCAGCTCGCCATGTGTGCCGAACTCGACCAGCTTGCCGCGGTCGAGCACCATCAGCTTGTCTGCGTTGCGCAGAGTTGACAGTCGGTGTGCTATGGCAAGTGTCGTGCGGTTGCGCACCAGCTTGTTGAGTGCGTCCTGGATAAGTTTCTCGGTCTCGGTATCAAGCGATGCCGTAGCCTCGTCCAGTATCAGTATGCGCGGGTTATGTATAATGGCTCGCGCTATTGCGATGCGCTGGCGCTCGCCGCCTGACAGCGAGTAGCCTTTTTCGCCCACCATCGTGTTATATCCCTGCGGCAGGTTCATAATAAAGTCGTGAGCATTTGCTGTGCGCGCCGCCGCGATGATTTCTTCATCGGTTGCATAGGGTTTTGAGTAAGCGATGTTCTCACGGATTGTGCCCGAGAACAGGAAGGTTTCCTGAAGCACCACGCCTATCTGCGAACGCAGGGCGCTTTGCGAGATGTCCTTGATATTGACGCCGTCAATCTCAATGGCGCCCTCGTTTACATCGTACAGGCGCATAACGAGGTTGATAAACGTAGATTTGCCCGAACCCGAGTGACCGACAATACCGATCATCTCGCCGGGATTAATTTTAACATTGATATTCTCAAGGACGGGATTGTAGCTTTGATAGCCGAACGTGACGTCTTTAACGTTGATTTCGCCCTCGATTTGAATATCAATAGGCAGTCCTATATCGGCGACTTCGGGTGTCTCTTCAAGTATCTCAAAAACCTTGCTTGCCGATGTCAGGAAAACCGAGATGCTGCGCGGTATATGAGTTATCCAAAGCATCGGGCCGTATATAATGGATGCATAGCTTGAGATCTGCGCAAGTGTACCCAGGCCCATCTCGCCTTTGAAGACCAATAGGTTGCCATAATAGGCGATAAGGAAGTTGCCAAACTGAATCAAAAATCCAAGCAGCGGGAATATGGTGTCAAACAGCTTGGCATTCGATTCGTTTTGACTGGATGAAATAACGCTGCTTTCTTTGAACCGTGAAATTTCGCGTTCTTCCATGCCAAAGCTCTTGACAACGCGGATACCGTTTAAAATATCCTGAAGCAGGTAGCTTGTGCGGGTATTAAGTATCCACGCCTTGACGTTGCGCCGCTGAACAACTTCCCAAACCTTTTTAATGGCAAATACCGTGACCGGTATCGGCACGAATACAAACGCGCAGATTAGCGGGTTGATAATCAGCAGCACAACAAGCGCCACAATAAACGAAGCAACCTGTATAAACAGAGAAGGAAGCGTGCCCGTTATAAAGCTCTGCATCTGGGCGGTGTCATGGTTGACCCTTCCCATCAGGTCGCCGGTGGTTCGGCGCTGAATGGAGGCAAGCGACAGCGACTGCAGCTTTTCGTATAGCAGGGTTTTCAGAACAAGCGTAAACTTGTTACCCGCAATCGCCGAAAACCGAGCCTGGAGCACGCCGAGCGCACGCTGAAACAGGTCAATCGATACAATTGCAACAATAACGACAATAAACCCTGTCATGCGGTCGCCCGTCAACGCTGTTGCATGCTCGCCTGTGGGTTTTATGTATTGGTCTATTGCTATTGCCTGAATCCAAGGCACCACAAACGAGAAAATGACGCTGAACACCGACACGATAAACGGGAAGAACATCATCAGCCGCAGGCCCTTTGTCATGCCCCAGAGCTTTTTGTAAACCTCCAGTTTATCCATGCAGTATGGGCATATAGTGGTGTTGCGAACATAGGGGCGCCCACATTCCTGGCAGAACTGCTCGGGCGTATCGTCTGTTATAGGCTCGTCGATTTTCCTTTTGACCAAAATCTCCATCGCCTTGACTATAACGGCATATCGAGGCAGATGGCGACCGGATATGAAGTTGCACAGCAGCCGGGTTGCTCCGTCAATTTTGGCGTAAAACCCGCAAATGCCGTACATCACTTCGGTCCAAAATTCGGTTGCGTCCTTCAGGTCGAATACCTCGAGCAGACGTCCGCCTTCAAGCTTGTATATTTTCTTGTTTGTAAAGGCCATATAGCCGTCTACAAACTTGTCGTCCAAGATGTTGAACGGCACGCAATATAAAAGTTTTTCGTCTGGCCCGACCGCCGCATCATACGCTTTTTTATCAGCGTCGGGAAGTTCGTACAATAATTTCAAAAGCTATCAGCTCCTGTCTGAGATCTCTCCCGCCGCATATTATAAGTACATTTCGATTTTACGGTAGCTCGCGGGGTCGAGCTTTTTAGGATCAGGTATCTCAAAGCTGTTACCGTCTATGTCGTTTATGAAGATACGCCCGTCCTCAAGCACTCGTATGTTGGAAAATGGGTTGTTCAATATGAATGTCACGCGCCCTGCAGTTGTATCCGATTCCCAATACGAGTAACCGAACTTTTCCTTGACCGAGTATATCTTCTTGATAACCGGCGAAAAGTACCTGCGGTTCAGCTCTTCTCTTATAAGCCGCACTGTCTCCTCGTCAAAATCGGACAGCCTGCGTATCATGCCTATTTCCTGACCCTTGCCCTTCGCTTTGGTATCAGGCTCGCGCACCGAGATAAACTCTTCCGGATTAGTTATCGGAAATGCGCGCAATACGATGACGCGCTCGAAAAACTCGTCTTCTTTACCGTCATCGTGTTTGAGAGTAAGCGATATAAGCCCGCCCTGTGACCGAGTGAATATTGCGTTTTCGGGCGTAAGAGGAACGGATTCGCGCCTGTCCTGGAGTATAAGGTCTCCGTCGTCTATCTCGTCGAGAATATCTTTCTTTTCAGTGTCTGTCTCTGTATTTTTATTGTCGCCGGATTTGCTTTTTTCTTCTGTTTTTGTAGCAGTGGCTGCGCTATCTCCGCCGCCGGCAGCTTTGGATGTCTCCGCCGCCTTTGTCTTTTTGTTTTCTTCGGCGACGGTGTTTTTCTTTTTATCGTCAGCCATCGATTTTTCCCCCCGGATTTGCGTAAATAATATTTTGATGTTGCCGTACCGCATACGAAAACGCGGCTTGCGAGCGCTTAGGCTACATGCCCTGCAGCACTTTCTTCATTGCCTCTGTCTGGAGCGTGTAAAGCCTGTAGTATATGCCCTTTTTGGCCATCAGCTCGGCATGTGTGCCGCGCTCAGCGATCTCGCCGTTTTCAATGGCAAAGAGATAGTTGCAGTCCTTCAGCGTTGACAGGCGGTGCGCGATGGTTATGGTTGTCTTGCCTTTTATCAGCTTTTGAAGCGCGTCCTGTATCAGGCGCTCCGTCTCGGTATCCATGGAGGCGGTCGCCTCGTCCAGTATGAGGATGGTCGGATCGAGCAGCAGCGCGCGCGCAATCGAAACACGCTGCTGTTCGCCACCCGAAAGCGAGCGGCTTCCCGTACCGACTACAGTCTCATAACCGTCGGGCAGTCGCATGATGAAATCGTGAGCGTTTGCCGCCTTCGCGGCCGCTACCACATCATCCATCGAAGCGTCGGGACGTGCATAGCGGATATTGTCGGCTATTGTTCCTCTGAACAGGAATATTTCCTGAGAAACGATGGCTATGTTCTTTCTCAGCGACTCGCCCTTGATCTGTTTTATGTTTATGCCGTCTATTTCTATCGAGCCGCTGACAACATCGTAAAGCCGGGTTATCAGGTTGGCAATTGTCGATTTACCCGCGCCGGTGCGCCCTACAAGCCCCACCTGGTCGCCGGAATTGATCTTAAATGATACGTCCTTGAGTATAGGCCTGTTTGCGGCATAGTGGAAATTGACTCGCTTGAACTCGATATCGCCGCGAAACCGGTCTATATAGACGGCGTCGGGCGCGTCGGTAATCTCGGGCACAGCATCGAGTATCTCGAACATGCGCTGTGCGGAGTTGATGGTATCGGTAAGCTGGTCGGTGAAAGAGGTAAAGAAGTTTAGCGGGCCGAAAATCATGCCTATGTAGCTGAAATAGGTTGCAAAGTCACCGTAGGTCATGACCCGGTTAATGACGTTCATACCCCCGTATCCCCAGATCGCACGGCTCGAAAGACCGATGAGAAGTCCGATAACCGGGAATATGGTCAACGATACCATGTTCAGCTGCAGGTTGGTCTCGGACAATTTCTCGCTGTATTCGTAGAATCGGTTGGTCTCTTCCGACTCTTTTGCAAACGCCTTTACAACGCGGATGCCGTTCAGCGTGTCGCCGAGCACCGCATTAAGTGATGACGAGCGTCTCCACCGCTTTGTATACATGCGCCACAGCTTGGGCAGCATGAACTTGAACATCATCACTATAATCGGAACCGGAATAAAGACTATCAGCGTCAGTTTCCAGTTTATAATAAACAAGAAAATCGTCAGACCGATGAAGTTTATGCTGTTTATAACCAGTGCAGGAACGGCATTTATAAAGAATCCGTGCACTCTGTCTGCATCGTAGTTAACGCGCGTTATCAGTCTGCCTGTCTGGTTATTGTTGAAGAAGGACAACGACAGCTTTTGCATGGCTGAAAATATGTCCAGCTTCATTTTCAGCGTAACACGCGTCGACATCCTGGCGTTCGCGCGGTTTTGCAGGATTCCTATTCCGAGCGACAGCAGTGATATGCTCAGCACGACGGTTACCATGATGTAAACCCAGATCTCGCTGTGCAATGTACCTATCCGCCTGCCGTTTATAATATCAGGTTCGCTTATGACCTGGTCAAGCAGGATTTTGTTGGAGATAAGCGGGTTTACAAGCGCTATGACGGATGTCATTATCATGCAGAAAAACACCGTGACAAGCTCAAGCTCGAAACCTTTGAAATATCCGAGCAGCCGCTTGATTACAGCGCTGCGGTTGAGGCAGTTTTCGCAAATTTTCCTGCTTTGGTCTGTATAAACGCGCCTGCACTTGGGGCATTTTTGGTTGAACTGGTCAAAGATATGGTCGTCGTTACCGACATCCTCTCCGACACGCAGGCGATTGACAATATCCAAAAAAGCAAAAAGCTTTCGCTTGCGCGCGTTTGTGGAAAATGCCACAACCACTGTGGTCAGTGTGTTTACATCAAACTCGTCTTGAGTGTTGGACGGGTCATTTTCATCAGGATTTTCATTTTGTTTGTCGGGCTTTTCAGATGTTTTTTGCGGCAGGTTGTCTCCAACCCGCGCAAGCACCCGGTTAGAGCTAACAAAATTGTCTACATATATATCATAAAAGGTTTGCGTATCGTATGCTTTAAAGTAACTGAAGTTTTTCTCTATGGATTTTGCTTTCGAGGCTCTTTTTGACTCCGATTTGGCGGTCGCGTTTGGGTCAAAACCGGATATCCTACCGTCAACGCGGAAAGAAGCGGCTGTTACATACAGCATTTTCGATTCTTTGCTGTACGCCATCCAGCATTCACCGTAGTCGCCCGATTCATCAAGGTCAAGCACCACCGCGACATCCAGCGTATTGACATCCACACCGTGGTTTTCAAACGCTGCGGACGCCTCCGGCGTTAGTGTATCAAGCGGTAACACAGCATCAGCTCCGATCGTTTAAAGGCTAAAGTATTTTGCTGCACAATTTTTTGCGCAATATTGCCACGACAATTCATTGTATACTATAACACAACTCTTTTATCTGTCAAGTAATATTTGTTTTATTTCATAAAGTTTGTAAATATCTTCAGCTTTCATTTTGGCTGGGTTAAAATATTGTTCATTTTGTCCACCGGTGAAACTTGAAATTACACGGCATGTATGCTAATATCAAAAGTGAACTATATGATTTATTAATTTAAACGGTAAGAAAATTAAATGAAACTGCTATCTAAACTTTTCGGGCGGCGCGCAAAAGACGAGGCTATCAGACGCGAGCTTATAAAAAAACTCGAC
>DGDL01000098.1 GCA_002385415.1 Clostridiales bacterium UBA3953 | reverse complement strand
AGATGTGTATAAGAGACAGGGGTTATAGTGCAGACATACAACATGGACATGTACGATGTCGTGCATGAAATATACCCGTTTAAAAACTATATTTTCACCGTTTATCAGCTTGCCGAGCGGGACTACAATGCTATCGGCAAATTTTGCGCCGAGCGCGGCATCGCGGTTGTGACCATGCCGTCGTCCACTGCCGACGCAAATGTTACGGCGCTGCTGCACTCGTATGGCCTGCATTTGTATGTACATACGGTGAACCGCATAACCACCATGGGCACAATGCTCGAGTACGGCTTGTGCGACGGGTTTTACAGCGACTATGTGACGCAGCCCGAGCTGGAGCTGTATCTTGAGAGAAAAAGCATAGGCAAAGAGTAAGGCAGCAAAGCCGCCCGTTCGCTGCAGTTGCGGACGGGCGGCTCGTTTTGAAAGGCGTCATGCGGCGCATGCTTGCTACCAAGCTGTTTACGCAGCACAAATCAAGGCATGTCGGCTCAAACTGCAGAATGGCGCTCATTTTGCATAAACCGGACTTTTAAAGCAGCGCCTCCAGCAATGCTCCTTCGATTTCTCGATAGATTGATGTCGCAAGTTCCGGGGGCAGCGGATTTGTTCCGTGCCCGCATTCGATTGTAATGCCGGGCCGTTCAAACTCAAGCGTGAACCAGTCCTTGCAGCCGCCGTGCGACGCCATGCCGGTCGGCTCCGACAGCACATAGCCGCTGCGCCTTGCCATGCGCCCGGCAAGACAAGCGGTGCCGCGCGGCACGATTCCGTCATAGCCGAAGTAAATCTCGCCGCCCTGTGTATGCAGGCAGACAAGGGCATCGGGCTCGGTCTGCCTTATATATGTGCACAGAGCCTCGGTTTCCGGCTCGCTTTCAGGATATTCGCCGGCATAGCGCGTTGCACAGCCGCCGGCGATCCCGGCCTCAGCCTCCATACGCTTGTATTGGGCAAACCCGGCGTTGTAGTTGTGATTGAGGTCGACGCCGCGCGCGTTCGCCTGCCAAAAGACGCCGCTCTGTGCGATTGACGCGCCGTCGGGGTTAAGCATCGGCACGATATCGACGGTGCGGGTCGCGAATATGTACTCGGCTGCCGCTCTGCCGAGCCGGTTGCCGCGCTCGGCGGCCGCACACAGCCGCTCTGCAAACATCAAAAGCAGGTTGGCGGTGATATGCTCGAGCCCGTGATGGGTGCCCACATACAGCACTCGGCGCTTGCCCCGCCCGAACGACATCAGCTTCAAATCTTTGCCCAGCACGCTTTGTCCTATTGAGGAGACGCGCAAAAGGTCACTGTAGCGTTTGCCGAGCAGATCCGCCGCGGACGAAACTTCCGTCCAGCCGAACACCCTGTTATAAGCAAAAATAAACTGCAACAGAAAGCCCTCCCGGTAAACTCCTTTTGCCCAATATATATGCGGCGGGCGGCTGTGTATTGCGCATAGAGACAGTTAACAATTATTTTACATTCCGTGCGCCTTGTGCCCTGAACATGGATTTGCAATCGGAATGCCGGCATGTTATAATAAACTGTACTATTTTCAATCATTTGTTTAGCATGCGGGGGCCAAGGCAGTGCAACAGCTGCAGGGGAAGGAAAGGGCAATATACGAATATATAATTGACGTTATCCGGCGTGAGGGATACTCTCCGTCGGTTCGCGATATACAAAAGGCGCTGCAGATAAAAAGCACGTCGACAGTGCACACCTATCTCGCGAAGCTCGAGCGAAAAGGCTACATACAAAAAGAGGCGGGCAAGTCGCGCACGCTGAGAGTAGAGAGCTTCACTGTCGAGCCGAAACGCACTGTGCGCGTGCCGATACTGGGCAAAATAGTGCCTGGGGTGCCGATACTGGCAATGGAGAACCACCGGGGGTATCTTGACTTTCCGGTCGTCAGCCAGGGCTATAATGCAAACGAGCTTTTTGCCCTGCGAATGCATGGCGACAGCATGGTCTGCGCGGGCATACTCGACGGGGATCTTTTAATAGTTAAAAAGGACGGTGACGCTTGCGGCGGCGATATTGTCGTCGCACTGGTCGGGGACGAGGTCGCCGTCAGGACACTTTACCGCGAGGGTGGCAAATGCAAGCTCCAACCCGAAAATCCGGATATGGCGCCCATAATTTTGGATGATGTTTACCTTCTCGGCCGTGTGGTCTCGGTGATAAGATATTATTGACACAGAAAGGCAAGCGGGTCAGTCTATTATGCCGCTGAAAAAACAGCTTTTGCTGCGCGCTTTTGTTTTAACTATAGTGCTTCCGATAATAAACAGCTTCGGTTTGCGCGCGCTTTACGCATACGAGATAGACGGAAACATAGCATACGAGAAAATCGCTCCGATAGCGGCAGGCGCAATCACTTTTATAGAGGTTGCAGTTATATTTTGCGGATTCGGGCTTTTTTTGCGCGCCTATTATGAATATAGATGGCAGGCGGCAGGCCAAATTTTGGCGATTAACATAGTGTCCGCGCTTATACCATACTGCTCGGCTGTCGTGCTCTTGTATCTTACAACTGCCGATCCGAGATCAAATTTGGTGTTTGCCGTGATCTATGCCGTATTGAACTTTACGGCGGACATGGTAATCCTCGCGGCGCTTGTGGTCGCTGCAGCCGTGACAGCAAGATCCTTTGCAGCAAAGCGCGACGGGCACGCGGGCAAAAAGCTATTATTGCATGGCTGCATTTGGTCGGCTGTTATATTCGGGGTCGCCGGTCTGATTCAAAAAGCAGCCGAGACGGCTGCCGATATAATGCAGTTTGGCGCGCCCACCTCGATAAACGATTACGTTTATCTCATCACGCCGTATATAAGCCTTGCCATATACTCTGTGATTGGCATTTTTATTGCCTATCTGGCCGGCAGCTATGGCTTAAACGAGCCGGGTAGCGGCCCGGATACCACCTCTTTTTCGGATCAAAAACTATAAAACAGCCGCCGGAAGGCATTCCCGGCGGTAAAAACGGATACAGAGGGACAAGGAAATGACAGTTGACCAGCTCCGCGCGAAAGTTGAGGCAGGCCATCTGCCGCAAGTCAATCGCACACACTACATCAACAACCACATTCACACAACCCATTCGTTTTCGCCTTATACGCCCGCAGCCGCTGTCTATACGGCATGGATAAACGGCCTTGCGACAGCCGGCATTATGGATCATGACACCACCTCCGGCGCAAGGGAGTTTCTCGAGGCGGGAAGGCTGCTGGATATGCCCGTCACCGTCGGCGTAGAGTGCAGGGTGGACATGTCGCGCACGCCTTTTGTGGGCAGGCGCATCAACAATCCCGACCAGGACTCGTGCGCTTATGTCGCCATGCATTGCATACCCCACCAGCATATCGAAGCCGTTGACGAGTGGTTTGCACCCTATCGCGCGGCGCGCAACGTCCGCAACCGCGCAATGTGCGAAAATATAAACAAAATCGTGCCCGATTACCTTGCCATCGACTTTGATCGGGACGTTTTGCCCCTCTCGGTTTCGGCAGTAACCGAAAGGCATATACTGTTTGCTCTCGCAAAAAAGATAACGGCGGCGTATAAGACCCCCGACGAGGTGCTCTATTGCCTGAAAGAAGTGCTCGGGCTCGAGGTGTCTCCGAGAGTCGAGCGCAATATAAAAGGCGGGCTTGACACGCCCGAATTTTATGAGTATGATATTCTCGGCGTGCTGAAAAGCAGTCTGGTGGAGAAATTTTATATCGACGCCACCGATGAGCTGCCCGATGTTACCGATTTTCTTGACATGGTTCACCGCTTCGACGGGATTGCGGCATACGCATATCTCGGCGATGTCGGCGATTCGGTGACGGGCGACAAGAAAGCGCAAAAATTCGAAGACGACTATCTCGACAGCCTCATGGAAACGCTTAAAGAGCTGGGTTTTGACGCCGTTACATACATGCCCACACGCAATACCGAAGCCCAGCTTGACCGTGTCATGGAGCTGTGTGAAAAATATGGTTTTATGCAAATCAGCGGTGAGGATATAAACTCGCCCAGACAGTCGTTTGTCTGCCGCGCTTATGACAACCCCAAATTCAAACATCTAATCGATGCCGCATTTGCACTTATCGAGCGTGAAAAGCGCCTGAGCGTCTGCTGAAAGCGGATCAGCGGTCGAACTTTTCATTTGCTTTGTGCAACTGCAGCGCACAACAGAAACTGGAGAAACACACTGCATGGAAAAAGTCAAAGTCGGCTTTATTTCGCTGGGCTGCCCCAAAAATCAGGTTGATACCGAGGTCATGCTTTCGCTTTTGCATGAGGCGGGCTATGAATTGACCGGCGAGGACATTGAGGCCGATATAATAATAGTAAACACCTGCGCTTTTATCGAAAGCGCGAAAAGAGAATCAATAGACAGCATCCTTGACGTTGCGTGGCTGAAAAAACACCGCAACCTGAAGGGAATTGTCGCATGCGGCTGCATGGCTCAGCGCTATGCAGATGAAATCGAGCGCGAGCTGCCCGAAGTTGACGCGATTGTCGGCACCGGAAGCATCCACGATATAGTCAAGGCGGTCGAGGCCGTCGCGCGTGGTGAGAGGTTCCGCTCAACAAAGCCTAATGAGCAGCTTCGGCTCGGCGGCGACCGCATTATAACGACACCGTCATACTTTGCCTATCTCAAAATTGCAGAGGGCTGCGACAACCGCTGCACATACTGTGCAATACCGCTTATACGCGGGTCTTTCCGCAGCCGACCTATAGAAGAACTTGTCGAGGAGGCCCGGGTGCTCGAGTCGCTGGGCGTCAAAGAGCTTGCGCTTATAGCGCAGGACACGACGCGCTATGGGCTTGACATTTACGGCGAGTATAGGCTCGCCGAGCTTATTCGCAAAATCACCGCCGAAACCACAATCCCGTGGATTCGGCTCATGTACTGCTATCCCGACAAGATAACCGACGAGCTTGTCGCAGAGATGCGGGACAACGACAGGCTGCTCAAATATATTGACCTGCCTATTCAGCATATATCCGACAAAATCCTTTCCGCCATGAACAGGCACGGCGGCAGCGAAACCATCCGCTCAGCGATAAAAAGACTGCGCGAGGCTGTGCCGGGCATAATAATCCGCTCGACCGCGATTGTCGGATTCCCGGGTGAGACGCGCGCGGATTTCGGCGAGCTGTGCGAGTTTATAAAAGAAGCGCGTTTTGACAGATTCGGCGCGTTTACCTACTCGCGTGAGGAGGGGACGCCCGCATACAGCATGACGGGTCAAGTTTCGGAAAAAGAAAAACAGCGCAGACTTGACAGGCTGATGGCAATTCAGCTTGACATCCATGAGGAAAATAACCGCGCTTTGATAGGTCGCACGCTAAAAGTGCTGTGCGAAGGATATGACGCAGCCGCCGGGATATATTTCGGACGCAGCTATGCAGATGCGCCCGAGATTGACGGCAAGGTGTTTTTCACCTCCGACCGCCGGCTGTCCGAAGGTGAGTTTATAGACGTTGAAATCAGTGAAGCTGTTGACTATGACTTGCGCGGCAAAAAAGTTTAGGACTTTTTATCGGCGATCCGAAGCCGTCTTCGTGTGAAGAAAATTTATAATTTATGAACGGGAGAATGATAAGATGAAGTATCGTGATTTCGGTAAGACCGGACTGAAAATTTCACAGATAGGTTTCGGCTGCATGAGGTTGCCGGAGATTGAGCGTGACGGTCAGCGCGTCGTCGACGAGGAAAAAGCTATCCCGATGCTCCGCCGCGGCTATGAGCTGGGCATCAACTATTTCGACACGGCTGTCGGGTACAATAACGGCCAAAGCCAGTATGTGGTCGGACGCGCGCTCAAGCCTTTCCGTGACAAGGTCATGATTTCGACAAAGTTGCCGCTTGGCATGGTAAACGAGACAGACGACTTCAAGCGCGTTCTTTTCCAGTCGCTTGAGCGCATAGACACGTCGTATATAGACTTTTATCACTTCCACGGTATAAACAAAAGAGACTTTGACGAGAAAATCGTGCCGCTGAAGCTGATGGACGAGGCGCGCAAGGCTATCGACGAGGGTCTCATTCGCCATATATCCTTCTCGTTCCACGACGATCCAAACAATATGAAGTATATAATTGACCGTGGAGAGATTTTCGCGTCGGTTCTTATGCAGTATAACCTGCTCGACCGCAGCAACGAGGAAGTGCTCGCATACGCACACGAGAAAGGGCTCGGCACGGTAATAATGGGGCCGGTTGCGGGCGGAAGACTTGCCGCGCCTTCTTATCTGTACGAGAAGCTGCTTGGCAAAAAGAGCGGCTCGACGCCGGAGCTTGCGTTGCGCTTTGTGCTCGGCAACAAAAACGTCTCCTGCGCGCTGTCGGGCATGACTACCATTGAGATGGTAGAGGAAAACTGCAGGATAGGCGACGAGGAAAACCCGATGTCTCCCGAGGATTGGGAGAAGGTAACGGTGATGATGGAGGAGATAAAGAAATTCTCCGACCTTTACTGCACCGGCTGCGCATACTGCATGCCTTGTCCGCAGGGTATTGATATACCGTATATTTTCAACTGCTATACATACTACAATGTGTATGGCCTGAAAGACCATGCCCGCCAGATGTACGCGCGCGTCGGTAGAGAGGAGCGCGGCGTGGGAAGCCCCGTGTCCGATTGCGTCGAATGCAGAGAATGCGAGGACAAGTGCCCGCAGAGAATTGAAATCTCAAGGCGCCTGAAGGAAGTCCACGAAGAAATGGCATCCGCTAAATAAAAGGCATAAAAAAGCTCCGCCGAAATCCCATCGGCGTAGCAGTTTTTATCGCCAGCCACCGGCCAGCCTGAAAATCCAGACCAGCACAAATATAGCGGAGATGGTGAGAAGCGTTACTATTGAAATCTTTTTCAAAATAGGCCTGTTTGACAGCGAGTAGACACCAACTCCCGCGACAAGGACAGGCGTAAGCGGGAAAAGAGGGTGAAAGTAAAATGCAAGCTCAAACCGGCCTCGAGCTGCCGCGACAAGCGCCCGTGTCATGCCGCAGCCCGGGCAGGGGATACCGGTCAGCGTCTTGAAAATGCATACGGTACCATGCAATCTGTTCAGCAGATATGCGCCGATGCCGAGAGCGAGGACAATGCCCGACCCGAAAAGCAGCTTTTTTACAGCGGGTTTCATAACTTTCTCAGCTCGGCGACTCGGTCATTGCCGCCGTAGTCGCGAAAGATGTCGCAGCCGTAGCCGTGTTTTTCGGCCAGCTCGCGCAGCGCGTCTGCCTGGTCGTATCCAATCTCAAGCAGCATAATGCCGTCTTTGGCGAGCTTTGGGCTGTAGCTGCGCATGATGACATGGTAAAAGTCCAGCCCGTTGGCACCGCCGTCAAGCGCGATTGTCGGCTCGCGGCGGACGGACACATCCAGCGTCGGTATGACATCCGTCGCTATGTACGGCGGATTTGATGCGATTATATCATAACCCCGGTCGGGCAGGGATGCGATAAACTCCGGGTCGCGCATATCGGCATGCACGAATGTGACTCTGTCCGCGACACCGTTTTGCACAGCGTTTTTTTCGGCAAGTGCGAGCGCGCCCGCAGACAACTCAACCGCCGTCACGGTTATATTGGGGCAATGTGCAGCCGTTGAGATTGCGATGCAGCCGCTGCCGGTGCAAAGGTCAAGCATGCGGAGCGCGCGGTCTGCTGCAAATTTCACTGCTCTGTCCACGAGCCGCTCGGTATCCGGCCGCGGGATAAAGCAGTCGGGCGAAACATTGTAGACTTCACTATAAAAATAGGCTATGCCGGTGATATACTGCGCCGGTTCGCCTTCTGCCAGCCGGCGCAGGGCGTCCTCCAGCTCTGCCCCGCCGGGAAACCGCTCGCGGACAAGCCGCTCTGCCTCGCTCATGATAGCCGGCCCCCGTTTGCTTTCGTTATGCATTTGCGGTATCGGCGCTCGGCTCTGTGCCGTCATGCTCGGACGGCTCTGCTGCCAGAGCGCGCTTTTCAATTTTAAAGTCGGGGAACTCCTCGGGCAGCGCCGATTTAAGTGCGGCTATCGCGACCTCGAGCTGCTCCTCATCCGGCTCCCGGGTGGTAAGCCGCTGCATCCAAATCCCGGGTTTGGACAGGATTCTGACCAGCAGATTGTTGTGCCGGCCCGCGTATCTTATAAACTCGTATCCCAATGCGACAAGCAGAGGCAGGAAAAGCAGTTTAGTTGCCATGCGCAGCACCATATTATCCCATGTGAAAACAGGCAGAGAATAAAGCAGCACGCTTATAAGCAGCATGAAAATCAAAAAGGAGGTACCGCAGCGCGGGTGAAAGCGGGTGTGTTTTTTTGCGTTTTCGACAGTCAGCTCGTCGCCGCTTTCATAGCAGAAAATTGACTTGTGTTCGGCGCCGTGGTACTCAAACGTGCGGCGGATGTCGGGCATAAGCGACACGAGGGCTATATAGCCGACGAAAATGCCGATTTTTACGATGCCCTCTATAAGATTGCGTACAATGCCGAGCGAGCCGCCGGCCAGCGCGTCTATACCCTTTGTGACGAGAATCGGCAGGAAAAAGAACAGGGCAATCCCGAGCCCGACCCCAAACACCGTGCTTATCACCATAACAACGTCCATTATACCGCGGCCGAACTTTTCGCGCAGCCACTTTTCAAATTTGGTTTCGGAGGCTTCTTCGTCCACCCCAATCGCGCGTGCCGATATTTCGAGGGTTTTATAACTGAGCGCCAGCGTTTCGCCAAAATTGACGACGCCGCGAATCAGCGGCCAGCCGAGGATTTTGTATTTATTTTTAAGCGGTACAGTGCGATTTGTTGTAATGTCAATGTCGCCGCTCTCGAGTCGAACCGCTACCGAATAGCGGTCGCGGCTTTTCATCATAACGCCCTCGAGCACAGCTTGTCCGCCGACACTGCCTATGCGGCAGGATTCGGCTTTTTTCGTTTTTTCTTTCATGATAACATGTATCCAGTATCGTCAAAATTGTACTTGTGGGTTTATTATATCATCCCAAGCGGTATAAATATATAATTAATTGTTAATATTTTTGCTGAGGGGATATTTTGGCGGCGCGCAGCAGGCCAAAACCAGAAAAAATACTTGACAAAAGCTGCGATTTATGTTTATAATATAGGGTAACGTCCTAAAATTAACGTTAATTTTTTCGAGCGCGCCATGCAAATACAACCGATGCAAAGGAGTTGAGACGACCATGCTCAGAACATATCAGCCAAAGAAGCGCCAGCGCAAGAAAGAGCACGGCTTCCGTAAGAGAATGGCTACCAAGAGCGGCCGCAAGGTGCTCAAGAGAAGACGCGCCAAAGGTCGCGCAAGACTGACGCACTGATTTGAAACACATATCAATTAACGAAAACCACCTTTATTCAAAGGTCTACGCCAGGGGTAAAAAGTTTGTAACCCCTACGGTTGTGGTCTATGTTCTTACAGACTATCGCGCCGCGCGCTTCAGGAAACAGAACCCCGAAAAGAAATTCATAAACCGCATCGGTCTGACCGTTACAAAGAGAAACGGCGGCGCTGTGGTGCGCAATCGCTGCAAGCGGGTCTTGCGCGAGGCGCTGCGCGGTGTGGAATCGAAGTACGAGCTTCGAGGTGGGTATCTGATTGTTCTTGTGGCGCGCGACGCTACGGCGTATGCAAAATCGCATGAGGTAGAACGCGATCTGACGCGCGCTTTTTCGCGTTTGGGCATGCTTTCCGGCACAAGGCAAAAAAGCCAGTCGAATGAAAAACTATCCTAAATTGTTTGTACTGGCGGCTATTGATTTTTACAGGCGCAGGATATCGCCGCTGAAACGGATGCCCACCTGTAAATATTATCCCACCTGCTCTGAGTATGCCGGCCAGGCCGTGAGCGAGTGGGGCGTTTTTGTAGGTATTGCGCTGTCAATTTGGCGGTTGCTGCGCTGCAACCCCTTTTCGCGCGGTGGAATCGATTATGTGCCGCGCCGCCGCAAAGATGCCAGGCCGCCGGTGTGTGGCGGCATTATCCGCATCTATTATCACCGCTGAACATCCGGCTTGCACAACCTCAAGCCGACATTATTTTTTGCAAATTTTATTTTGGATTGCGGCCGACCCAACCGGTTTGGCCAAAGTAAGGATAAAAAACAAAGATGGGCAATCTTTTCGACTTCATAAATGTACCCATGGGGTACATTATACGTTTCTGCTACTCTCTGGTGCCGAACTATCTCTTGGCGCTGTTGCTTTTTGCGCTTATTATCAAGGTGCTGCTTTTCCCGCTCGGCATTAAACAGCAGAAAAACATGGTTAAACAAGCCGAACTCCGACCAAAGGAAGCGGCAATCCGCAAGCGCTATGCAGGCCGGACCGACAGGGTCACACAGCAGAAGATGAATGAAGAGGTCATGAAGCTGTATCAGGCCGAAAACTACAATCCAATGGGCGGATGTTTGCCGCTGCTTGTGCAGCTTCCCATTATAATGTCGCTTTTGACCGTTATAAACAACCCGCTTAAATACCTGTGCGGCCTGTCCGGCGAGGTTATCTCGGCGATAAGCCAGCGTGTGTCTTCTCTTTATGCCTCCTCGGCGCTGACGCTAACGGGCGTCACCAAAAGTGTGGTTGACAGCCTTGAGAAGGGCAGAATGCTCTCGCAAATCGACATCGTTACATTGATGCACGGCACAAATTTCCCGCTGTTTGCCGACCTTTTACCCAGCGGATTTTCGGAATCGCAGCTCCCGAACTTCACGGTGTTCGGAGGGCACTTGAACCTTGCCGATGTACCGAAGATAAATCCGCTTACATGGCTCACGCTGATACCGGTGCTGACGTTTGTGTTCTCGTTTTTCAGCATGAAGCTGACGCGCAAGATGACATATACCCCCAACATGGACGACCCGAACACGCGCGCGTCCATGCAGATTATGGACTTTACGATGCCGCTGTTTAGCGTTTGGATTGCGTTCACGGTCCCCGCGCTTATCGGTGTCTACTGGATTTATCAGAACATCCTCAGCACCCTGCAGCAGTTTATACTCAAGAAAATGTACCCGCTTCCAGTGTTTACGGAAGAGGACTATAAAAGAATAGAAAAAGAAATGAACAGCACCCTTCGCCGTGAAAAGAAGAAGGTTCGCTCGCTCCATCGCATCGACGAGGAGGATGACGAGGAGGAGGCCGAAGAAGAAAAAAAGGAAGAGCAGCCTGCCGGCGGCTCTGACCGGGGGACATCCAAAAACAGCATAGCCGCGCAACTTATCGGCCATGCGGAGCTGAAAGACGAAAGCGACAAAAACGCAGGGAAAGAAAAAGGTACAGATAAAATCGATAAGAAAAAATCGCCCGAAAGCAAAAAATGACGGGCAAAGCGGCGTTTATAACACCGCAGAGATATAATAGTGATTTAAGGAGAGCCCTATGAAACTGGAAGTTGTTACAACCGGCAGGACTATCGAAGCCGCCGTCTCCGCCGCCGCCGAGGACCTCGGCGCTGACGTGTCGGAGGTGGAATACGAGGTCCTGGAGCATCCGAGAAAGGGCTTTTTGGGTTTTGGCGAAACCTTGGCAAAGGTGCGCGTGACATATTATCCGCCGCCCGAGAAAAATGCGCTCAATTTTGTTCGCAAACTGATAGAAGACATGCAGATTGACGCCTCAGCCGAGCTTTGCGAGCCTACAGACAGCGCAGGCGATATAACAATCTATATAACCGGTAAAGATGCGGGCGTGCTAATCGGACATCATGGCGATACGCTTGACGCGCTTCAGTATCTTGTCAACCTTGCCGCAAATAAACGCGACGAAGACTCGAAATATCCCTACACCCGTATAATAGTCGATGTAGAAAACTATCGTGCCAAACGTGAGGAGACGCTCCGCAGACTGGCGCGCAACATGGCAAACAAAGTGCTCAGATACGGAAAGAGCATAACGCTCGAACCGATGAACCCTTATGAAAGGCGCATTATCCACTCCGCTGTGCAGAATGTCGAGGGTGTTACAACCACTTCGGTCGGAGTAGAAGGCAATCGCCGGGTAGTCATCTCGCTACTGGAAAAGCCTTCATATCGCTCCCGTGGCAGCGGGCGAAGACAATAAGCCAAAAAAATAAAGCTACAGTATCAGCCGTCGGCTAAATTTGGCCGGCGGCTTTTTCATGCATGCGCGCCTCTTTTGCCGGTCGTTTATGTTATATGTGTTGCGGATTGTCTTTTAGTAGCAAAAATACTGTATATATTATTAATTTATTTAACGAATATCATGATCCATGTATTGACAAACGATTAATATCATTATATAATACAGCAACAGCAGCTATCATCCATGCATCATAAAAATAGCGGAGGTTTGTATGAAGAAGGCTGTAGCTGTATTTATTCTTGTTGCAATGGCTGCATTTTTGGCGCTGCCGATTTGGGCCGAATCAATTGTGTTCCGCACCAGAACGCCGGAAGAAGAGCCATATATTTACTTTGAGATGGGCTCAAACGACCCGGGCGACGGGAAAAGCCGTTACCACGACGCAGCGAACTTTATAATTTACGAGTTCCCGTGTCCCGAAGGCTCCAAATATGCTTCATTGACGTGGAAGATTCAGGCGCAGTTTGAGGTTTCGGTAACAAACTCCGATCCCGATGACGACGACGCTTATGAGGTTATCCACCGCAACGAACCGACCGAAGAAGAAATTGAAAGCGGCAAACAGGACTGGGGCTATTCTATCGGCATACAGTATCCTACCTATGACCTTTCCAAGTGGTGCGAAAACAACAAGTCGGGTAAGATATGGGTCAAGATGGCCGACGCCGACCCGACCAACGGCTGGGGCGGATACATATTCGGTGACTTTGACGTAACCTCTGTCTCTTATACACATCT
>DGDL01000066.1 GCA_002385415.1 Clostridiales bacterium UBA3953 | reverse complement strand
CAATTTTCAATGACCGAATGGGCCTACGCTTCTCGCGACGGCCTCTATATTATATCATTGCAGCTCCGCTTTGTCAACACCATTTTTCACGGATTTTAAGGTTTGTTAAATAGCCTTAAAACATTCACTCGAATAAAGCTACAGTTATACAAAGTGCAACAAAAGGTGCTTTTTACTGCCTATATAGCAGCTTTTTCCGACAGCAGCCGTCGTAATATTAGAGTTTAACATATCCAATAATTGTTTTTGAATATGCAGAAACGGCACAAGATAATCACCACTTATTGTATTTCATTACTCTTTATGTTATACTCGCAACTGAAAAATTTATCCGGGAGGCAGGCGGAATTGAAATTGAAAAGCTTTTTTCTCTTTTTTGCCGCAGCCGCAATTATCAGCTCGGTTGGACTATTGTCATGCAAAACGTTGCCAGACGGTAGCACTGACACCATTTTGGCATCGGAGCTGGCTAATTTCATCGTTGTGCGCGGTGACAGCTCGAGCCAAACCGAAACAGACGCCGCTATTAGACTCCGCCGCGTAATAAACGAAACTTATGATATCTCGGTTTCCATTGCGACCGACTGGGACGGCGACGACGACAACAGCGCGCGAAAAGAAATCCTTGTCGGACGGACTAATCGCCCGCAGTCAGTTGCCGCGCATGAAGGTCTTGACCAAAACACCTTTTCGATTATATACGACGGCACAAAAATAGCCGTTGCGGCAGGAAGCGACTATGCGCTCGACTGTGCCGTCGACTATTTCATAAAAAATTTCATAGGAGGGGCAGGCATTTTGCTTGCAGCTGATATGAATCTGAAACTTTCTGTCACGGAAGCTGGATATGCCGACGCAAGCGCAAATAAAATTGCCGTCTACCAAAATGGAGACGGACCGCAGTACTCCGCAAGCGTCAAAACCGCCATTGAAAACGCCGGATACAGCGTTACGGTATTTGATTTTGACACTAAACCGTCTGAGGTGTTTGACGCCGCCAAGTTCGACCTTGTTTTGATATGCGGCGCGTCGGAGGTGCCGACCGGCACACCCTCGGCAGCCGGCAAATATCTTGAGGGCGGGGGAAAACTTCTCGCTTTGGGCGGGCCTGTGTTCGAAAAAATTCTCTACAAAATCGGCGACAAGTTTATGACCCGGACAGAATACCTCGCCGATTTCGCCTCGAAGGTCGAAGATAAATCCCTGCTCATCGATTTTACGGCAAAAAACGCTTTACGCAAGCTCACGCGCACCACAAACGACTTTAGCAGCCCGCAGATAACGGAGCTTGGCGATTTCGGGCGTGGAAACAGTACGACATTAAAAGTATTTGTTGAAAACCTCACGAGCTGGGACCTTGTAAACTCCAAATGCTCGGTGCCCAGCCATCACGACGCCGTCGCCTTCTGGGCAAAAGGCGACTCTGCCACCCCCGGGCTTTACATTGAGTTTACCGAAAAGGACGGCAGCCGCTGGTATGCTACAGTCGAGCTTACCGACGAGTGGCAATACTATGTCGTACCCGAGTCTCAATTCAAGATTTGGGAAAGCCCGTTTAGGGCAGGCACGTCCTTTGACCTTTCAAACGCTGTTTCATGCGGCGCCGGATTTGCGATGTCCGGGCAGGTTATTCCCGCAGGGACGCACACTTTCTATCTCGACGATTTCGCTACAATTAATAATACATTGACCGAACTATCCGCCGACGCTGAGGTTTCAATTGACGGATTTTCTCCTTTATACGAGCTTTACCCTATAACCGTTGGCGCAAATGTCAAAGCGCATGACAACCAAATCTTTGTTGCAGATACTGATTACGTTCTTCCCTCCTCCATGTTCTCGTGCAGCCCGGGACGCCAGGCAATCGGATTTGACACCGGCAGAGTAAGCAGGTTTATACCGCTGCTTGAGGTCACCGATTCAAAAGGTCTGCACTCCGGCTATCTCGCCTGGGTATATCGGTTTACAAGCACAACCGACATAAACGGCGCACGCGAGGGCAGCGGCGCGGGCGTCATTTCGACAGACGACCCTGCATTTTACAATGAGGCAGGGCTTTCGGTTGTTTTGGGCGCGACCCGTGCCCTGCTTGCGGACAGCTATATAGTCGAGGGCGGAACCGACGAGTTTATCTACATTAAACCAGACAATCCCGACATTACCTATGGCATGGTCGCCGCCGCAGCCGACGAAGAGGATACCGAGCTGCGCGTCACTCTCTATTCCGGCGACACCGAAGTCGTGCACCTTTCAACCCCGGCAGCCGAGGCAAAGGACAACAACACCTTCCGCAAAACCGGCTATTACAGCGCGAAATCAACATTTTCGGCGTCAGACGCCGATATCGACCGCGCCGTTGCCGAACTTTTTGTCGCCGGCGGGTGTGTCGACCGCGTGGAGCACGCAGTGAAAATCTGGTCGCCCAAGCCCGAGTCCGAACGCAAGTATATATACACCGAAAACGGCGCTTTCATGCGCGACGGAGAGGTTATCAACTTTTTCGGCGTCAACTATATGCCCTCGTACGATATCGCCGAGCCGAACGGCGCGCTATTCGAGCACTATGTATCAAGAGCCAGCTATGACCCGACGGTCGTATATGATGATTTGCTGCGCGTAAAAGACATCGGAATGAACTCCGTCTCGGTTTTCGTTTATTACGAGACTATAAAGGATTCAAACAACATCCTGCACCTTATTGACATGTGCGAGTCGCTCGGCCTGTATGTCGACCTTTCCATCCGTCCCTATGCCTATCCGATGAATTTCAACGAAAACGAAGTCAAAACGCTTATCGAAAAGTGCCATTTCCCCGAAGTGGACAATATCATTGCATACGATATTGCGTGGGAGCCGCTTATCAGAACATACGACCACATCCGCTACAAATGGGACGGCGAATGGATGAAGTGGATACAGGAGCAATACGGCTCGGTTGACGCTGCGCTCCGGGCATGGAAATGCGGGCCGATAGAAAGAGATGCGTCCGGCAACATTGTCGTTACAGACGAGATGCTCGGCGGCAATGCACCGGCTAAATATAACCTGATGGTTGCGGCATACCGCCGGTTTACCGACGATTACGTTTCAAAGGTTTTTGCCGAGAAAACCGAGTATATACGCGACCTTGACAAAAACCACCTTATCTCCTTCCGCATGTCCAATTCAGGCAGCGCGGTTGCGGTCGATTGGAGCGGTTACGACTTCCAGTCGCTTGCCCCGTCGCTCGATTTCATGTCACCCGAAGGCTATGCGCTGCGCGCGAGCAGCGACTCGTGCCTGCAGCTCGTATTCGCCGCTGCCTATGCACGTTACACCAAACCCGGCGCACCCGTCATGCTCAAAGAATACGGCAAACATGTTTGGTCTGGCTCAAACTTTGGCGACATTTCGCTGCAGCTCGCCGAACAGAAGAATTACTACGAGCATGTGCTGCAAAAAGCCTATGCGGCGCATATATCCGCCCTATACTGCTGGTTCTTCCCCGGTGGCTATCGCATAAACGAAAACTCCGATTACGGCATATTCAACCCCGACGGCAGCGACAGACCGGTGACGGCACTGCTTCGCGAGTATGCGCCGAAGTTCCTTGCGCTCGGCACACCGCCCGCCGAAGGCGAGGTTATCTCTATCGAGCGCTCGGACTATCCCGCGGGAATCACCGGCATGTTCAATGCTGTGTTTAGCAGGCTCGACGCTGCGGACAAAGCCGGAAAGCATGTTATTTTTACCGACTCAAACGGCCTTCAGCCCGCGTTTGCCGACGAGCTGGCTGACATTGCGGTCGGCGGATACAGGCTCGAGGATGGCGAGACGGCGCCGCTGCAGCATGTAAACGGTCAGGTCATGCGGCTGGAGCTTGCGGACGGCAAACGTGTCTACTCCGGCGAAAGCCTGCCGGCAGGCGGCACGCTCACGATAACTGTCATGAACACCGGCCACTCGACTTGGCGCGCCGGCACCTTAATCGTCTTTTCGGAAGGCGAGGTTGCGTTTGAAGCGGTGGTTGACACCGACATTCCATATCTCTGCACAGCCGAAATCACCGTAAAATACGACGGCAGCGGCGTGCCGAGCATACGGTTTAAGATTGGCGAGCGCGTGTTCGGATATGCATTTTAACAAAATTTAAGTGCGGGCATCTGCATTATGCATTTGCCCGCACTTTACGATAATTTTATTATTGAGACACCGACCCCGGGATTGTTTTTTTCTCAATTTTCGCTTGTCCCGCCGCTTTGGATGTCCGCCATGCCCTCTGTTTGAGCTTCGCTTTTACCCGCCGCTCTGATCATGTCGGCAACGCGTACCGCTGCATAAGCCGCGATGCACAGCTTTGTCGCATCGAAAATTGTGTCGACCGAGACCTTCATTTTCATCGCAAGCGTAAGCAAAAACGTCGGAAGCGAGGCGGATGTGACCATCACCATAACTATCATGCCGAAGGTTATATAGATGTGGGGCTTTGCCTTGCCCACCAGACAGCGCAGCTCCATGAGCATGAAGACCATCACCATTATAAGAGAGGCCTGCTCAAGTATGCGCAGGGGATTGTTCAGTGTCGTGCTCGTGTCAAAATACACGCACATTAGATATGCCGCCGCCCAAAGCACCGGGAAAAAACCCAGTGCAGCCGTCGACGGCCGGTAGGGGTTTTGCCGCACCGCCATGACGATAAAATAGAGCGCAGACGGCAATGCAAACACCTGCATTGCCACCTCAAGTCCCGATGCAAGCGTGGATTTCCAGCCCTGAAGCGATATTTCAAACGAAAGCTTCATCAGAAGCTGCATTACAACCGTCGCAAACATCGAAAAACCTGCCAGCGCCGATATAAATGTCAAAAGCCTGCCCACCGGCAAAAGCCTGCCCGGAAGCCCGGCTTGTCCGCCTGCCTTTATCGTCGTCAAAAGTGCGGCAACGCATACTATAAGCACAGCTCTGAATATCTGCGGGAGCACCGCATCAGACTTGTAAAGCCCAAGCTCATAGTCATAGTCATACAGCAGCACAGCAAGACGGAGCAAAGTGCCTGCCGCCGACGCGACTATTGCAAAAACATAAAAAAACCAAAGAAATTTGACTTTTTTAGCCCTCTTTTCGGAGCTTGCCGGTATCGTATCGGTCATCGTCAGCCCTTCTTGATAAAATACAATCCGCGCATCATGCGCGGGAACTGCCATATATTATACCCTTTAAAGTCAATATTTTCAATAGAGGCTGCAAAAAACATTGCAATTTCGGTATGTGTAATGTATAATTAAAGGTAATCTGTTTATTATTGATGGGAGGCACAAATTATGGTCAAGGTCGGTATACTCGGTTTTGCTCACGGACATGTAATGGCTTTCGGCGGCAGATGGATGCAGATGCCTCAGCTTGGCGTTGAAATTGTCGCCGGCTGGGATCACGACATAAGCCGCGCTGAATCGTCCTGCGCCGCACTCGGCGGTGTAGAAGTCATGGAGAGCGCCGAGGCACTTGTGGCGCGCGAAGACATCGACGCCGTCGTCGTATCATCCGAAACTCTCTATCATCCCGAACATTGCGAGCTGGCAGCCGAGGCAGGCAAGGCTATTATATGCTATAAACCGCTGGCACTGACGCTTGCCGACGCCGACCGGATTGTTCAGGCGGTCGAAAAATACAATGTACCGTTCACAATGGGTTATCAGATGCGGGTCGACCCGCAGAACATAAAGATAAAAGAGCTTATCGAAAGCGGCACAATAGGCGACATATATGTATACCGCCGCAGGCACGGTCTCGCCACGCACACATGGGCTGGGTTTGAAAACACCTGGCACGCCGACCCCAAGCTCAACCGCGATATATTTGCCGACGACAGCTCGCATCCTATAGATATGCTGAACTGGATTTTCGGCGTGCCCGAAACAGTCATAGCCGAGCTTACCACAGTATGCAACCCGAAAGTTAAAAACGACAATGGTGTTGCGCTGTTTAAATACAAAAACGGCATGATAGCCGAAATTTCTACATACTTCACCTGCTCGGCCGCGGAAATCACCACAGAGGTTTACGGGTCGCGCGGCGCCATCCAGCAGTATTTCGGGGACGCGCCTTCAACCCGCCTGCCTCACGGCACCGAGGGACTTAAATATTTCGTCGAAGGCAACTCCGACTGGACGCTGTCCGACATTCCGTCTCCCGCCGGACATGGGGAGCGCATCGCAGCGCAAGCCGGCCCGTTTGCCGAATTCCTCCACGGTAAAAGACCCCCTATATGCTCGGTTTACGAGGCGCGCGACTCGCTGAAGATGGTGCTGGCATGTTATCTGTCGTCACAGACCGGCCAGCGCGTCCGGGTTGACGATCCCAGGCTGTATGACATATAATATTGTATAGTAAGTATCATGGTCGGCGTGTGCCGTCCGCCAGGTTAAAATCCTCCCGGGCGGCACCCGGCCAAATAAACAACCCCGCCAAAATGATGTAAACATGAACAACAATCAATACAAATCGGCTTTCAGCCAAAATAGGCCCGATCTTGAGTATACGCTCAAGCGCAAACGTTCCCCCGTCCCGTTTTTTGCGACGGTGGGATTTTTGGCCCTCTATGGCATAATAACGGCCTTTTCCGCATGGTTCCATTTTCTTATTGCAGGCGGGGGCGCGATGGTTTTGCACGGAGTTACCAAACGTTTGTTCCCTCCCGTCGAAGTCAAAGTCCCCCGCAAACGAGAGCTGCCTTCGTCGGGCAACAGTGAAACCGACAAACTTCTCGCCGCAGGCGAAAGTCATCTTAAAAGTGCCGAGGCAAGCATGACCAAAATTGCGTCATTCAACCGCAATTTTGCCGGCGAAATCGCTCCTGTTTTGGCCTGCGCATACAAAATCAACTCTTATATCGCGGAAAACCCCGAACAGCGGCAAATGCTGCGCAGACATTTCAGCTATTATCTTCCGCAGCTCGACAAACTTTTGCGCGCATATCTCACATTCCACCGACATGGAATGGGCGGTAAAAACGCCGTGACTGCAATGCGCGAAATCGAAGATGCCGTGCGCGCCATGTACAATGCGTTTTCTTCGCAACTGGACAAGCTGCTTTACGATAAGACGCTCGATATAACCACCGATATAGATGTCCTCGAGTCCATGCTGTCCGAAACAGCGGGCGGAGCGAAAGCGGATAAAACGCTCGGGACCGGTAAATAATAACATTGCTTGAGAGGTATAAATAATGACCGACGCTCCCAATCTCAACAATTTGCCTACGCTGAAGCTGGAAACGGACCCTGAACTCGTAAAGCCTGACCTGTCCGAAGACTCGCTGACGGAAGAGGAACGGAAACTCATAGAGCAGCTCAGCAATAAAATAAACCTTACCGACGTAAACGCCATTATGACCTACGGAGAAGGTGCACAGGCAAAAGTCGCCGAATTTTCGGATTCGGCGCTCTCCAACATCCGGGTAATGGACCTCGGCGAAGCGGGCGAGATGATAACCCAGCTTATCACCCAGTTGCGCGGTTTTGAAATAGACGAAAATCAAAGAGGTCTGCGCGCCTTCTTTAGCCGGAGCAAAAACAAGCTCGAGGCTCTAAAAATCAAATACGACAAAACCGAAAACGCGGTTGAGAAGATAATCGATTCGCTTGAAACCCATCAAATCCAGCTCAGAAAAGACATCGCGATGCTCGAAAAGCTCTACGAGGTCAATCTTCAAAATTTCAAAGAACTTACCCTCTACATTATAGCGGGCAAGCGCAAGCTGGAAGAGGCGCGAAACACCACCCTGCGCGAGCTTATCGAGCGTGCCTCCCAAACAGGGCTTGCCGCCGACGCGCAGGCGGCAAACGATTTTGCCGCTCTCTGCGACCGGTTTGAGAAAAAACTCTATGACCTCGAACTGACCCGCAATGTTGCGCTTCAGATGGGGCCGCAAATCCGCATGGTGCAAAACAACGACGCCGTAATGTGCGAAAAGATACACTCTACCATCGTCAACACTGTGCCTCTCTGGAAAAGCCAAATGGTTATCGCGCTTGGGCTCGCTCATTCGCAACAGGCACTTGCGGCACAGCGACAGGTCACCGACATGACCAACGAGCTTTTGCGCAAAAATGCCGAGGCTCTTAAGACCGCGACCGTCCAGACCGCCCGCGAAGCAGAGCGCGGCATTGTCGACATCGAGACGCTGAAAGCCACAAACGAAGCGCTTATATCGACGCTTGACGAGGTGCTCACCATCCAAAACGAAGGCCGAGAAAAGCGCCGCGCCGCGCAAGAAGAGCTTGCGCGCATCGAGGAACAGCTTAAAAACAAGCTGCTCGAAATCAATAGCGCAAAAACAAATCAGCAGCAAAACCGGGCATAAGGCGCGCAGCTATATAAGGCTTTGTAACGCATACATGGCTGCGCCGCTTTGTGATCGCATAGACGAAAAAAGTTTTATCGCAGAATCAGATTTTTGCGTTTTTCCGTCCGGCCGAGGTAACTGCGCGGCAGGACGGTTTATAAAACATTTTACAGAGTCTAAACTTAAGGATCTGACAATATGGAAAAAAAACCGAAATATTATATAACCACCGCAATAGCCTATGCATCGGCAAAACCCCACATCGGCAACACTTATGAAATCATATTTACAGACGCCATCGCGCGGTTCAAACGCCAGCGCGGATATGACGTTTTCTTTCTGACCGGCACCGACGAACACGGTCAGAAAATCGAAAACAAAGCACACGAGGCGGGGCTTTCGCCAAAGGAATATGTCGATCGCATCACAAACGAAGAAATCCGCCGCATTTGGGATCTCGTAGGCGCAAGCTACGACAAGTTTATCCGCACCACCGACGACTATCATAAAAAAGCTGTTGCCGCGATTTTCAAGAAATTTTACGACCAAGGAGATATATACAAGGGCAAATATGTGGGCTGGTACTGCGAGCCGGACGAAGCATTTTATACCGACAGCCAGATAGAAGAAAAAGACGGCGTCAAGGTTTGCCCCGACTGCGGGAGACCTGTTATTCGCACACAGGAAGAGGCATACTTTTTCCGCATGAGTGCCTATGCCGACAGGCTGCTCAAATACATCGAAGAGCATCCCGAGTTCATCGAGCCCGAGTCGCGTCGCAAAGAGATGATAAACAACTTCCTTTTGCCCGGGCTGCAGGACCTTTGCGTGTCGCGCTCGTCGTTTAAGTGGGGTATTCCTGTACCTTTTGATGAAGACCATGTGATTTACGTCTGGCTCGACGCGCTTTCAAACTACATCACGGCACTCGGCTACAATCCCGAGGGCTGCGAAGGCGATCTGTTTGAAAAATACTGGCCCGCGGACGCACATATCATAGGCAAGGACATAATGCGCTTCCACACTATCTACTGGCCTATATTCCTGATGGCGCTGGGCCTGCCGCTGCCAAAGAAAGTGTTTGGCCACCCGTGGTTTTTATTCGGCAGCGACAAAATGAGCAAATCGCGCGGCAATATCCTTTACGCCGATGACCTTGTCGCAAAACTCGGCGTCGATGCGGTGCGCCACTTCTCGCTCGCCGAAATGCCCTATAATGCCGACGGCAACATCACATGGGAGGCTATCCTTTCACGCTACAATACCGACCTTGCAAACACTCTCGGCAACCTTGTATCGCGTACACACGCTATGACCAAGAGGTATTTCGACGGCAAAGTGCCTTCTCCCGCCGGCGACGAAGGCCCCGACGCCGATCTCAAGGCGCTTGCGTCGCATACTGCAGCCGAGTTTGACCGTCTTATGGATACCTTCCATACCGCGGACGCTGTCAACACATTGTTTACACTGTTCAAACGCGCAAACAAATATATCGACGAGACCACCCCCTGGATACTGGCCAAAGACGAATCCAGCCGTACGCGTCTCGGAACGGTTATATATAACCTGCTCGAGACCATCAGGCTCGGTGCTGTTCTGCTGTATCCTCTTATGCCCGGTACATCCGCCGAGATACTGCGCCAGCTCGGAACCGACGAGCAGAGCTTCGAGTTTGGCACGCTCCAACCCGGCACCAAGCTCGGCGATGCGAAAATACTTTTCGAGCGCATCGATGAGGAAAAAATGCTCGCCGAAATAATGGCCGAGTATGAAGCTGCACATCAGGAAAAACCGGCTGTGCCGGAGCCTGAACATGAGCCCGAAATTACAATTGAGCAGTTTATGGCGACCGAGCTGCGTGTTGCGACCGTCACCGACTGCGAGCCCGTTCCGAAAACTAAAAAGCTCCTCAAGCTGACGCTTGATTTGGGCTATGAGACGCGCACCGTTGTTTCGGGCATTGCCGAGTACTATAAGCCTGATGACCTTATAGGCAAAAAAGTTGTCTGCGTAGTCAACCTTAAACCCGCAGTACTGCGCGGAGTTGAAAGCCACGGCATGATACTTGCCTCAACCTCGTCCAATGGGAAAATATCGGTTATATTCGCCGACGGCAACCCCGGCGACAGAATAAGCTAACTGATGCGGGCTGCTGTCCCTCGCCGGCGACTTGGTTTCACATTAGGCCAAAGCCTACAGAACCGCACAGCAGCCGGGAGAGGCTGCGCCTGATATTTTCCCTTCTAAGCAACACATAAATATAAAGGCGACTATATAAGCAATGAATAATCCCCCCCCTCTTTTTGACACACATGCTCACTATATCGATGCCGCATTCGACGACGACCGCCACAGCCTGCTCGACACTCTTTTTGCCTCGGGCGAAATTTGCGGTATAATAGAAGCAGGCACAAATCCACAGACTTCGCGGGCTGCCGCCGAGCTTGCCCAGCGATACGAGCATATATGGTTTGCGGCCGGCGTGCACCCGTCTGACATTACAGGCAATCTGTCCGACCTCGACGCCCTTATCCCTCTCCTCACCCATCCGAAATGTGTTGCGGTGGGGGAAATCGGACTCGACTATCACTATTCCGACGGCGCGCCGCGCGACCTACAGCTCAAATGGCTTGACGCACAGCTATCGCTTGCCGAGGCACACAACCTCCCCGCCATCATTCACAGCCGCGACGCTCACGGCGACACTGCAGACATCCTGCGGGCCTATAAAAATGTTCGCTGTGTGCTGCACAGCTACAGTGGCAGCGCAGAGCTGTTGCGCCAGTATGTCAATAGCGGCAGATATATCTCGTTTTCGGGCGTTATAACCTTTAAAAACGCAAAAAAAGTGTTGGATTGCGTGCGCGCCGTGCCGGACGAGCTGATTTTGCTTGAAACCGACTGCCCGTATCTCACCCCCCATCCCCATCGAGGGCACCGCAACCACTCGGGCTATCTGCGGCTTACTGTCGCAGCCGGTGCATCATTGCGCGGAGCCGACCTTGAGTCGTTTGCGGCGCTTACCGTACAAAATGCAAGAAATTTTTTTGGTATAAAACAATGACTATAACATATCCTGTTGGAAATTCGCTTTATCTTAACATAACAAATCGCTGTACAAATGCCTGCGAGTTCTGCGTTCGCACGCAAAGCGACGGCTATTACGCCGACAATCTGTGGCTGGAGCGCGAGCCTACTGTCCAAGAAATCTGCAACGACCTTGCCTCGCATAATCTCGACGGCTATGACGAGATTGTATTTTGCGGATACGGCGAGCCGACTTGCCGGTTCGACGATATGCTCGCGGTTTGCGACTATATTCGCTCTGTTACAAAAACGCCTATCAGGCTGAACACCAACGGTCACGCCGACCTCATTTGCGGGCGGGACACTACTCCCGAGCTTCAGGGGCGGTTCGACACTATTTCCATCAGCCTCAACGCCGCAAGCGCAGAGGAATACCAGCGCATCTGCCACTCTGTATACGGCGAGGCCGCCTATGACGCTATGCTCACGTTTGCCGCCAATGCCAAAAAGTATGTACCGCGCGTGATTCTCTCGGTTGTGCACGGAACGATACCGGACGCCGACCTCGACCTATGCCGAGAAATCGCGTCTTCGCGCGGTCTCGAGCTACGCATTCGCGATTACATCCGCAAGGAGCAATAAAAAATGCATAAGTATAAAACCGAGTTCATAGAATTTATGATTTCGTCGGGCGTGCTGACTTTCGGCGACTTTGTCACAAAAAGCGGTCGGCGCACGCCTTACTTTATCAACACCGGCAACTATCGCACCGGTGCGCAGCTCAGCAGGCTCGGCAAACACTATGCCGAATGTATAATGCGCTCAATAGGCGGCGAGTTCGACGTGCTTTTCGGGCCTGCATATAAAGGTGTTCCGATTGCTGTCGCCACCGCAGCCGCGCTGTATAGCGATTTTGGGCTCGACCGCGAATATTGCTTTAACCGCAAAGAGGTCAAAGACCACGGCGAGAAAGGCATTTTAGTGGGCGCAAAGCTCCGCGACGGCGACCGCGTCGTCTATGTCGAGGATGTTATCACCGCCGGCACATCCATACGGGAAACCCTGCCCCTGCTTAAATCGGCGGCAAATGTCACTGTAGAACACATCATCATATCCGTTGACCGCATGGAGCGCGGCAGCAGCGGCAAAACCGCCGCAGAGGAGATCCGCGAGGAGTTCGGCATAGAGCTGCACTCTATCGTCACCGTGCGCGAGATAGTCGAGTACCTGCGTTCAAACGGCGGCGACCCCGAACACATTGAACGCATGGAAGCGTACATGGAACAGTATTGCTGAGAAGGATAATGTTATAAAAATGAGACGGTAACATATATCCGTCTCTTTTTTATTTAGGTATTGACTTTTTATCATTTTATGATACCATTATATTGTATGGAATATTTTTCCATATAAGTTTATATAGCACATTTCTGATCAGAAATATGCTTAAATTATTCCACCGTTAATGTCGACTAATACGGTTGGATTTATGAAAGGAATGATGTAAATAAATGTAATTTTTTTCATTTAGTGTATCACAACCTATTGTATCAATCACAAAAATCATTTTGGAGGATATTATGAGAAGATTCATTCTTATCGCAATGTCTATTGCAATAATATTTTCTATGTCAATTTATGCGGTTGATGTTGATTATACCGCTGCATGTGATCATTTCTGCGTTGATCACTTGCATGATGATGCAAATAATGCAATAAGTGAAGTCAATAATGAGTCTGACGTAACTATAATGAATATTTGGTGCGATCTTTTTGGTCATGATTGGGATGTTGACAACCCCAATTTCTACGACATTCGTATTATGCATCTTTGGAACAATACGGGTAAATGCTGGTATCTATATTATAAAAATGTGCCTTGTAAAAGATTAGGTTGTCTTTGGTCCAAAGATATTTATTATCTTGAAGTTCCATTCAGCTGCTCTCAGCATGGTTAATTCTGATTAGTTCATTGAGTATGTAATAAGAGTAAATTTATTTTCTTATTACATACTCAATGCTTTATTCAAAATGTTTAAGATGTTAGTTTTAATGAGGATATATTCAATATGCTTATATATTTTGTAATAAACGCAGCGAAAAACATAATCCGATATAAAAATAAATACATTCTGTTCGGTTGCTTGTTTTCAATTTTAATTTTTACCGCATCTGTCTGCGTCAACGTTTTTATCCGCATGGACGCTGTAACCGATAATATCCTGCGTGAATATGCGGGGGTATCAAAAATCGAGTTGTCTTCCGATGACCTTTATGAACTCAAGGAACGCATTACTAAAGAACAGTATCTTAATTTGAAAAATATAAATTATATCAGCGATATCAGATTTTTAAAATATAATTTTTACACCGATTATATAAAACAGGATGTCTCAGAGTTGAAAGTTACAGCAGGAGATACGGCAGTACACGATTCGGTGATCATCTTCGGCTATAACACATCACTTTTGCATCTTGTCCCGGAAGATTTTGATCTTGAAAGCGGAAGAATGTTTGAAATTGACGGCGAGTGCGTCATATCGAAAAACCCGTCAGCAACCGACGAAGCTTCGGTTGTTTGGAACAATGTAAAAATCGGTGATGTTATAACCATTCAAAACAGTGACGGTGTGTTTAAACAGTTCACTGTTGTAGGCGTTCAAAAGCAGAACGAAGAAGATAAACCCAACACAAACAGAAGAATTATATATACGACACTTGAAGATGCAGAATATTTTGATAGTATTGCATATAACCATGCATTAGCAGCGATACCCATAACGCCTATAGAAATTACAGCCGACATGAGACTTTATCCGGGCGATGAGGGCTTTGAAGCTTTTTTTGAAAATTTAAACCTGCTCGGTTATGAAGTACTTGTCTACCTGGACTCTCCTGAAACTTTTCTAAACCTATCAAGCAGATTGGATAAAATTGAAATAAACAACGTGAATTTAAGACTTAAACCTTTCTTCACGAATTTTTATGGGCTTGTTAACTTAACAAATGCAATGCGCCAATCATCCGCCGGATTTTCTGCATTGATCGCATTTATAATTATATGCGTTACGATCATCACAACAATTATACTGCTTTCAAGCCGAAAGTATGAAATGGCTGTCCTGCGCTCGGTGGGCATGAAAAAAATTAGGCTAATCCTTTTTTATCTCATTGAAAACCTTATATTTATCCTGAGCATAACAACAATTTCATTAATAATTGCCCAATTTATCGGTCCGATCTTTACCAAAGAAACACTTGAGGGAATGCGGAAATTTGTCTCAACCGAAATGTACGAAACTTTAACATCAAGCTCAAATATCTCATTGCTTTTCAAAAATATAGGCATTGTATACGGCGGCATGACTGCTGCCGCGGCACTGTCGCTTATATTGACTTGCGTAAATATCATAAAGTTTGAGCCTATGAAGATATTTAATAAGCAGTATTAATCGGGAGCAATTAAAAATGATTTTAAAGCTGGATAATGTTTATTACAGATATGCAAAAAATGCTCCTTACATATTAAACGGTATTTCGCACGAGTTTGAGCGCGGAAAGCTTTATGCTATAATGGGCGGCTCAGGTTCGGGTAAAACAACATTTATATCAATTATAGCCGCGCTGGATAAACCCACAAGCGGCAGAATATTTTTCGACGGTACCGATATCATCACTCTCAACAGCGATGAGTATCGTGCGAAGAAAATAAGCATCATATTCCAGAACTACAACCTGTTATATAACTATACCGCTCTTGACAATATTACTACCGTTCTCGATATAATCGGTTTTAAAGGCAATTATAATGCAAAAGCTTCCGAGCTGCTATCCGATGTAAAAATTCCAAAAGAAAAGCACAGGTATCCGGTTCATAACTTATCCGGAGGCGAACAGCAGCGTGTTGCAATAGCAAGGGCGCTTACCGGAGATCCGGATATTATAATAGCCGATGAGCCAACAGGCAACCTTGATAAAATAAATCAAGAAAACATAATGGAAATTTTTCGCGACCTTGCGAAAAACCGCGGTAAATGTGTGATTATAGTCACCCACTCCGATTATGTGGGAGAGTACGCAGACGAAATATTATATATTTCAGACGGTAAGATCGTAACATCGAGTGACTCTGCTTTTTAAGCGATAAAACACTTATACAAAACATAAAGGCCTGCGAGCTTTCAAAGCTCACAGGCCATTTTTATTCGGTCAGTTTTTATTATATATCAAGATCGTCGCCGTTTTCTTCCGACTCACCCTCGTCCACACCGTCGTCGAATGAGCCGCGCTCATCCATATCCGCGGATTTCGCGGGGAGCTCCGGTTCCTCGGGCTGCTCAAGCTCAGCTTTGATCACCGTGAAGTTGCTGATCTCAGAGCCTTCCGAAGGACGCATGACAATGACGCCGCCTGCCGTACGTCCGTATACGGGTATCTCCCTTACGCCCGTGCGTATGACCGTACCGTCGTCCGT
>DGDL01000082.1 GCA_002385415.1 Clostridiales bacterium UBA3953 | reverse complement strand
GGGAGATGGGTATAAGAGCCAGGCGCTGTGCGGATGATGCCGATGCTGCCGGGGAACGAGGTGAGCAGCGTGCGCGCGCGTTTGGTCATTAGGTTGTCGAGCGACAGGTTGAGCGCGGTGAAAAAGGACATCGAGGTCTTTTGCCGGCGCTTTTTCTTGGGTTTTACCTCCGGCTGCTTTTCATCGCCGTCATAAGGGTTCGAGTCGCCGGTCACCTTGCCGTCCAGCAGGTTGATAATGCGCGTGGCATAGCGGTTTGCAAGATCGGGGTTGTGCGTGACCATGATAACGAGCCGGTCACGCGAGATTTCCTTGAGGATTTCGAGCACCTGCACGCTTGTTTTAGTGTCGAGCGCGCCGGTCGGCTCGTCGGCGAGCAGTATCTCGGGGTTGTTGACGAGAGCGCGCGCAATTGCGACGCGCTGCATCTGGCCGCCCGATAGCTGCGTGGGCCTTTTCTTCAACTGGTCACCCAGCCCGACTCGCTCGAGCGCCTCTTTGGCGCGGCGGCGGCGCTCGGATTTCGACACGCCGGACAGCGTCATTGCCAGCTCGACGTTGGCGAGCACACTCTGATGCGGGATGAGATTATAGCTTTGGAACACGAAACCTATGGAGCGGTTGCGATAGTTGTCCCAGTCGGCGTCGGTGTACTCTTTGGTGGAGCGTCCGCCGATTACGAGGTCGCCCGAGGTATAGCGGTCCAGCCCGCCGATGATGTTGAGCATTGTTGTCTTGCCGCAGCCCGACGGTCCGAGGATAGCAACGAACTCGCTTTTGCGAAAATTAATCGAAACACCGCGCAGCGCGTCTATATTTGTGCCGCCCGCGGTGTAACGCTTTACAATATCTACAAGTTTCAGCAATTCAGTTATTCCCTTTATGATAGTTAGTTTTGTAATAATCTATAATATACCATACCGAAGTCAATATTTCTATAAAAAATTACAACACAGATGTAAATTAAAAGAAAAAATTGTCTTTGGAAGATGTCATTGTTGACTGACTGGTGCGTCAGAGCACCGAAGCGGTTGTTTATTGCCTTTATCTGAGATAAAAGCCCCCGTATTGGTTACGGAGGCTATATTATTGGCTATCGATTTCAACCGAAGGCTCGCCGGCGACTTCCCACTGCCTGAACATGCCGCGCGTTTTCTCGTCCACGACAGCACTCACCGCCACGCCGTCCTCGCGGTACTCGGGCTCGCCCACCGACGCGAGCTGATAGAGCCGCGACAGCGCACCTTGCTCGGCGTGCGGGAAGAAATACCACAGCTCGCGCCGGGTTTCGGCAACCAGCCGTTCAAGCGCGGCTATGAGCGTGTCTATCCCCTGCCCCGTCAGCGCCGACACGAACAGCACATTCTCGGGCGGCACCGTCCGGTCGGAAAGCAGCGCCGAGCTTGGTCCGGCAGCGCCGAGACACTCTGCCGGCAGGTCACACTTGTTGTACACATATAGTGTCGGCTTGTTCGCCGCTCCCAGCTCGGCGAGCAGCTTTCGCGTTACCTCAAGCTGTTTTTCGCGCTCAGGGTCCGACGCGTCGATAAGCACAACCAAAAAATCGGCGAGTCGCACCTCCTCGAGCGTTGACTTGAACGCCTCGATGAGGTGATGCGGCAGGTTGCGTATGAACCCGACCGTGTCGGTCAGCAGCATCTTCGCGCCGCTCGGCAGCTCATACTGCCGCGTCGTCGGGTCAAGCGTCGCGAACAGCTTGTCCTCCGCGAGTATGCCTGCGCCTGTCAGCGTGTTAAGCAGCGTCGATTTGCCCGCGTTTGTGTAGCCCGCAATCGCCGCACGCGGTATACCGGCACGCTCGCGCCGCTGGCGCAGTACTGCGCGCGACGCTTCGATACGCTCAAGCTCCTCGCGCAGCACCCTCATGCGCCTGCGTACATGCCGGCGGTCGGTTTCGAGCTTGGTCTCGCCCGGGCCACGCATCGCGATGTTGCCGCCTTGCTGGCGGGACAACTCTATCCCCTTCCCGGTCAGCCGCGGCACCGTGTACTGGAGCTGCGCGAGCTCAACCTGCAATTTTCCCTCGCTGGTCACAGCGTGCAGCGCGAAAATGTCGAGGATCAGCATGCTGCGGTCGATTACGCGCACCTCGAACGGCTCGGATTTGACTTTTTTACCCGCAGCCGGCCGCGCGACCGGGCCGGGCTCTGCCGGCGGGGGCATATATCTGTCCTCCGGTGCACCGATGTCGCCGGTGAATATAGGCTCGCCGGGCAACAGCTCCTCGGGGTTTGTGACCTCCTCGCCGACCGACAGCGCGTCCTCGAGGTTTTTTATCTGCGAGGGCGATAGCTCGCAGTCGAACACGACGAGCCGGATGCCATTTTTGCGGCAGAGTGTGGCGAGCTCGGCGACCTTACCGCTGCCGATGTATGTCCGCGGGCTCGGGTTCTCCTTCCGCTGCTCAAGCCGCGCCGCGACCCTGCCGCCCGCGGTTTCAAGCAGGCGTTCGAGCTCGTCGAGCGACGCGCTAAACTCGTCGTCGGTAATGTCAGGCGTCTGAACGCCGACGATTATTGCCGGCTCGGATTCCACAATTTTCATGTTGTCCTGCATTTTTGTCTCCTTCGCCATTTGCATATATAGGCAGTGGCGTGATAGGTTTTTGTCGTCCATAGAATATTTGCGCCGAAAGCGGCACAGTTATTACAAATCCCAGCAGAATAAATCAAAAATTATAAACCTGTTAGCGAGGCTCGGGGGCGTCTGACGCACCGGTGCGTTCCCTGCGCCACCTGATAGCCTGTGAGCAGTTACCCGAGCAGCCGCAATATCTGCATTTGCGCGGTGACGGGCGGATATACACCTTCGCGGGCGGGGTCAAGCTTCAAGCGCATCACATACTTGCCGCGCTCCAGCATCAAATTCTGCGACACCACAAGCGTGCCTTCGCCGCGCTGTGACAGCACCACCGACGGCATGGCCCGTTTCTCCTCTGTGACCTCCGCCGCGGCACCCTCCGCCGTCTCCGCCGCAGTCGTCGCCGACATCGGCACAAACGCGGCATCGGCGGCAGCAATCTCCTCGCTCAGCTCACCGCTGACGTCGCCCGCCACGCGCTCGAGCGTGAAGATAATGTCGGCACTGCTGCAAATCGCCGACACCGAAACAGTGTAATACCCGTCGCTATCCAGGTCGAGCGGGAACTCTACCGAGCCTGTCTCGGGGTTTACCTCAAATGTGCCCGACATATCCAGCACTTTGGTGATCGACGACGACGCAACCGTCACTATCCCCGCTATAATAAGCACCACAGCGGTCAGCACCACCGCTGCGATGGTCTTTTGCTTCGGCGAGCGGCGGTTGAGCAGGCAGTATCCGATAAAAATCAGCACCGCGCCGATAGCAAGGTAAACCATCCCGACACCTATTACGCTGCCGAGTTTAAGCTCGGCGTAAACCTCGGTGTACGAGTCGGTATAAGGCTTTGCCGCGAACATCGAGATAACGCTGAGCAGGTTATTTATAAAATGAAAGATCATCGTTAAGACCATTGACTCGGTCTTCAGCGCTATATATGCGAATGCGCAGCCGAGCATCATGGTCGGCAGGAAGCGGAAGGGGTCAAGATGGAAAACACCGAACAGCAGCCCGCTGATTAGCACTATTGCCACAGTGCTTTTTATCGACCTCAGCGAGGCAAGTATAAACCCTCTGTGCAGCGTTTCCTCGCAAATTGCGGGCAGAACAGCTATAACAAACACCGCCATTGCCGGCGAAACGCTCGTGCCGAGGCCGGTCAGCGCATCGGCGGTCTTGCCCACCTCCGGGAAAAAGTACTGCGTCAAAAGCAGCGGCCCAATCATGATAAGATATGTGCCGGCATAAAGGAACGCGCCCCCGAAAAACTCGCGTACAGGCGGCAGCCTCATCGGGAACGTCGAAGCAAAATTGGGCCGGATCAAAAGAAACGCGGCGGCGGTCAGAACAAGCAGCATCAGCTCGGTCAGCGCAAGTCCGGCTATGCCGAAATTGAGCTGGAGCGGCGTTGCAATAAATACGAGCGCGACCAGCACCGCGCCCATAAGCAGCAGCCCGTGATACGGTTTAAGGCGGCGATTTTCCATGTTTTCTTTCTCCGTTATAACGTCGTCGAATTATGCCCGCGCGGGTCAGCAGCAGCCGCACCCAATCACTGCGCAGCCGCTGTCACAACAAATCTATACCATATTTATATGCCGAGCATGTCGCATCAAGTATGACGTTCGACTATTTGAGATTATTGTGATTGCTATTATAAAAAATATTGGTTTGTTTCACACCCGTGGTGCGGCGCCGCACCGTCGGGCTCGTTGTTATGTGCTTTTTTGCCTGTTTGCGTAATTTTGCCCATATACTGCCGCTTTATGCCGGCAAACACCGGAGATTCGTCGCTTGCGTCCACGCAACTTGCACTTCCGGCGGAGTGTGACAAAGCGGCCGGTGCGGCATTGCATGAGCAAAACTTAACAAAACGCGCTCAGCCCGGCAAGAAAACCGATACAAAGGTACTTTGGGATGCGAGATTTTGAAAATAGCTACCCGCAATTTGCAATTAATATTAGAAAACAGAGCTAAAACCAAAACGGGCGGAGAAGTCTCCGCCCGAACCGGTGTAGTTGCTGTTAGCTAAGTCTTGTATAGTTGATTTTGATGCCCGGGCCCATCGTAGAGGCGATAACGCAGCTCCTGATATACTGGCCTTTCGCGGCGGCGGGCTTCGCCCTCATTATTGCATCCATAAGCGCGTTGAAGTTATCGGCCAGTTTCTCCGGGCCGAACGAAGCGCGCCCTATCGGGCAGTGGATGATGTTGGTCTTGTCAAGCCTGTACTCGATCTTACCGGCTTTGGCTTCGCGCACCGCTTTGCCGACATCCATGGTAACCGTACCGGCCTTCGGGTTGGGCATCAGACCCTTCGGGCCGAGAACCCTACCCAGACGTCCGATAACGCCCATCATGTCGGGGGTAGCAATAACAACGTCAAAATCAAACCAGTTCTCGTTTTGGATCTTTGCAACGTAATCTTCGGCACCGACATAGTCCGATCCGGCCTCCTCGGCCTCCTGGGCCTTGTCGCCTTTCGCGAACACGAGCGTGCGGACGGTTTTACCCGTTCCGTGAGGAAGCACGACTGCGCCGCGCACCTGCTGGTCGGCGTGACGGCTGTCAACACCAAGCCGGACATGCAGTTCTATAGTTTCGTCGAATTTAGCGTTTGCGGTCTTGCAAACGAGCTCCAGCGCCTCTGCCGGATCGTAAAGTTTAGTGCGGTCAACAAGCTTTACAAGCTCTTTAAATCTTTTTCCTGCAGCCATCGTTTACTACCTCCTCCCTCAGTCCACCACGGCAACGCCCATGCTCTTGGCGGTGCCTTCGATCATTGACATAGCAGCCTCGAGTGAAGAGGTGTTGAGGTCGGGCAGCTTGATTTGAGCTATCTCTTTGATCTGCTCTCTCGTTATTGTCGCGACCTTTTCCTTGCCTGGGGTGCCGGTACCCGATTCGATGTTGCACGCCTTCTTGATAAGCACAGAGGCGGGCGGCGTCTTGGTAATAAATGTGAAAGTGCGGTCGGCATAGACGGTTATGACGACCGGGATAATCATACCAGGCTGGTTTTTTGTGCGCTCGTTGAACTCTTTTGTGAAGTTCGGGATGGAAACACCGTACTGACCGAGCGCGGGTCCGACGGGGGGCTGTGGCGATGCCTTTCCGGCCTCAAGCTGAAGCTTGATAACGCCAACTACTTTCTTTGCCATTTGTCTTTTTTACCTCCATATGTGGTTTGTGCGGAAGAAACGAAAGAATTTTTCTTCCTCCCACTGACTTGGGAACATATCCGTGCGGCAATTTCTTTTGCCGCTTAATTTTTTTCCACGATATCCGAGTCAAGCTCTATAGGCGTCTCGCGCCCGAACATCGACACGAGCACCTTTATCTTCTTCTTGTCGTCGGAAATCTCCTGCACAGTGCCAATATAGCCCTTCAGCGGCCCGGTCTTTATGGTCACGCTGTCGCCGACATCATAGTCAAGCATGACGACGCGCGTTTCGACGCCGATGGCCTCGACCTCTTCGTCGGAAAGCGGCACCGGCTTCGATCCGGGGCCGACGAAACCCGTCACCCCGCGGATATTGCGGACAATGTGCCATGTTTCGTCGGTCATTACCATCTTTATCAGCACATAGCTGGGGAAAACTTTGTGTTCAACCTCTTTTGTGATCGGGGCGCCTTCTTCGTTTGTCCCGACCTCTTCGACCGTCTTTTCGACGGGGATGCGAATATCGCTTATCAGATGGTGCAAACCGCGATTTTCGATAATCTTTTCGAGGTTGGTTTTAACCTTATTCTCGTAGCCCGCATAGGTATGGGCTACATACCAGTTCATTCCAGAACCCAGTTCGTTTATGTCACTCATTGCTCGCCTATCAGATCAGTCTGCCAAGCGCAAGCAGCCCGGACGAAAACAAAAAGTCGAGTGTGCTGATAACGGCGCTGAATACAACGATAGCGACCAGCACCAGAAGCGTGCTGCGAACAGTATCTTCCCTGCTGTACCATACTATTTTCTTCATCTCGCTTTTGTATTCGCGGATAAACCTGAAGAAACGCTCGCGCAGCCCTCGCTTCGGCTTTTTGTCTTTGGCCGCGGTCGGCTTTTTTTCTCCAGTACCGGTGGTTTTGACCCCATCGGTATTTTTTTCTTTATCAGCCATTTCGTCCTCTCCTTATCTCGACTCTCTGTGCAGAGAGTGCTTGCGGCAGAACCTGCAATACTTTTTCAGTTCAAGCCTGTCAGGGTCGTTTGCCCTGTTTTTCGTTGTGTCGTAATTTCGTCTTTTGCAATCGTTGCAGACGAGAGTGATTTTAACTCTCACTTTGCTACCTCCCGAATTATTTCGGCGCGACGGGCACCGATAAGCTATTCTCCCTCATGCGGAAAAGGCGCCCGGGTACAGGCGGGCAAACCGCAATAAAGCAGCGCAAAACCGCGGCGCAGTGCTGCTTTCGCGAGATTTTGGCGTGCAATTTTACGGCATTAAAAAAACCTCTCCGACGAGGTGAAACCATTATAGCATACCTTAATCTCGGCTGTCAATAGCAGTGCCGCAAAAAAATGAAAAAAAGCGCCCAAATTTAAGGCGCTCGCAGCCGCCGGCACAAAAAGCTGTGCCACGGCACGCGGGACAGCGCGAGAGGTATCATGAGCTTGATACGTCAGCCCGCCCCGCCTGCCGCAATTTTCAGCTTTTTTTATTATATCACCGCGAGCCGTTTTTGTATATATCAATATTTTATGAAAATTCGGGTCGTTTTTTGTGATATATTTGCATGCCGCCCCGACGCGGCGGTTACAGTCGGGAATTTATCCCACGGCTTCCTCAAATGTCCCGATGAATGAGTCGAGCTCGGCGAGCGCCTGCTCGCGCGTTGTGCCGCCCGCTGCATAATAGAGCTTGAGCTGCGGCTCGGTGCCCGACGGGCGAACTATGACCGAACAGCCGTCGGAATAGGTAAACTTGATAACGTCGGACGGGGGCAGCTTTATCTCGCGTTTGCCGCCGTCGATATACTTGGTATCGCCGTTTTTATAGTCCTCGACCGCGACAAGCTCTCTGCCCGGGATAGACTTCGGCGGGCCTTCGCGCAGCATCTTCATTATGTCGCGCATTTTGGAGGCGCCCGCCGCGCCCTCGTAGCGAACGTTGACCAGCCGCGTTTCGGTAAACCCGTATTTTTGGCCTATCTCCTCGAGCATGTCGGAGAATGTGTAGCCGCGCGCGGCAAAGTATTCGGCTGCCTGGCACACCAGCAGCGAGGTCGAAACGCCGTCCTTGTCGCGGACATAGCCGCCGCAGAGGTAGCCGCAGCTTTCCTCGAACCCAAACACATAGCGGTCCAGCTCGCCGTCCCGCTCAAGCAGTGTGAGCTGCTCGCCGATGTATTTGAAGCCGGTGAGTACGTCTATGACCTCGGCGCCGAAATCGCGCGCGATTCTGTCCGCCAGGTCGGTGGTGACTATGGTTTTTATGACAATCGGCGACTGTGGCAATGTTCCGGCGTCGCGCCGGCGGGTCAAAATGTAATACAGCAACACGACGCCCAGCTCGTTGCCGTTGAGCAGCCGGTACGAACCGTCGCGCTGACGCACCGCAACGCCCACCCGGTCGCAGTCCGGGTCGGTGGCGAGCAGCAGGTCTGCCGCCAACTTTTCGGAGAGCGCCAGCCCCAGCTCAAGCGCCTGCGGCAGCTCGGGGTTGGGGTAGGGACAGCTTTCAAAGTCGCCGTCGGGCTCGCTTTGCTCGGGAACGACGGTGACATTTTCAAACCCGGCGCCAGCCAGGATTTGAGGCACGCACATTATGCCTGTGCCGCACAGCGGTGTGTAGACAATTTTCAGCGCGCGGCGGGGCTCCTCTTCGGGAGGAAGCTGTGCCGCGGCGTCGGCGATAAATGCGTCTGTGACTGAATCGTCAATATATTTAATCAGGCCGGCGTCCAGCAGCTCCTCAAACGGCCTGCCGACCGGCGCAAAGTAGTCGCATTTCTGCATCTGTTTGTAGATCGCCGATGCGTCCTCGGGCGTGAGCTGGCCCCCGTCGGAGCCGTAGACCTTGAAACCGTTGTAGGCGGCGGGGTTATGGCTGGCCGTGACGACAATACCCGCCGAGCAGCCGAGCTTGCGGACAGCGTATGACAGCGCAGGCGTGGGCATTATATGCCTGAAAATCCACACGCTTACCCCCGCCTCGGCGAGTATGCGCGCCGAGGTTTTGGCAAACAGCTCGGAGCCGTGGCGGCTGTCATAGGCTATCGCTACCGACGCGGGCTTGCCCGATAGCAGCTGCGGTATCGCGCGGCGGCGCAGGTGGGCGGCAAGTCCGCGCGCACAGCGACCGACCGTAAACACGTTCATACGGTTGGTGCCGGCGCCGAGCACGCCGCGCAGTCCGCCGGTGCCGAACTCCAGGTCTGTGTAGAACCTGTCGGTTATTGCCGCTTCGTCGCCCGATATTTCGAGTAGCTCATTGTGCAGCTCGGGCATTGACTGTGTATTTGATAGCCAAAGATCGTATGCGGAGTATATCTGATCCATATACCAAGTCGATACCTTTCCGGGTAAACATATATTGACGCGGACGTGTTTTTATTCCGCGTAGTTTTCCTTTTTTATTATATGGCACAAAAGAGTGATTTTCGGTAATTTTCTGTATATTTTTTATAAACTTGATTTATAGGCTTGATTTTTACATGCCCGATCGGACCGGCTGCGGCACACTCGATTTTCGGAAGCGGCTTGCCGACGGGAGCGAGGAAAATCACAGCACATAGGCAAAAGTGAGTACTAAAGTTTTAGGAGAGAAACTTTTTCCAAAAATCGCGCATGCCGTTTCTCTGTCTGCGGATGCCCGGTATCGGGCTATATTTTCCCGTCCGGGGAGAGCTTTGTGCGCTCGACGATGACGGTTTCGGCGTGTTTTGCCCATGCGGGGTCGACGCCTATATCGTGGTAGGTAGGATAGTCTTTCGCTATCCAGGCTTTGTTTTTGTCGAATATCTCGCACATCTCGGCAGCCCGGCGTCCTATTAACTCAAGGTCGCCGGTCGGCAGCACTTTCTGGATGTCGACCGGTGAGTGGAACACCGCGCGGTCGCCGAACTCCTCGGAGAGGCGCTCGGCCGGATATGCATCGGGCTGGTCGAACTGGAACACGTCGACGCCCGCCTCAATGAACATGGATATAAAATTATATATGTAGCCGCACGAGTGCATGAAAATCGCCATGCCGCGCTCGTGATACGCATCGAATATACGCTTGTACCGCGGGAAAAACAGCTCGCGGAACGCCTCCGGCGATATGAACGTGGAGGTCTGCGTGCCCCAGTCGTCGCCAAACATTGCGGCATCGATGCCGGTGCCGGCAATAGTGTCGAGCACCTCGAGCTCATGCTCGACAATGCAGTCGAGGAAGGCGGTGACCATCTCGGGCTCAAGCAGCACGTCGGCCAGCGCGTTTGCCATCAGCCGCGCGTCGCGCAGCGCCGAAAACAGCGACGCGCCGCCGGTTATGACATATTTATCGCATGCCTGGAGGTTCATCGAAAGCAGCCTGTCGCGGCAGCCGGGGTCGATTTTGGGCATCCGCTTTTTGTATTCTTCAAAGTCGTCCCACTCGACTATCGCGCCGCGGATACACTCGCCTTTGGTTTTGCCGCCGTATCTACCGTATATGTTGCCAAACCGGTCGCGGTAGACCTCGCCGCTAAAACCCGTCAGTTTTTGCAGCTCCTCGTGGTTGCCCCATCTCGAGTACGGGTCGGGCGGCGGTGGGAGATAGGCGCGGCCGGGAGCGCCCATAAAATCGTTGTGTTCGCCGTGGAAGTTCCAGCCGATGCGTGGTGCGTCGCGGTGCGCCACGACCCGCCGGATTATCTCACGCGGCGTCATTTTATCTGACATCAGGGGTACCTCACAATTACACAATTTGACGGTTTTTTCCGTCTGTGTTGTGTGAATTATAACATAGTCAACTTGACATAATTATGAATACAGAGTAAAATAATAAAAACTTCTAAAGTGTGGATTGGTAATTTTATATGAAAATCGGCCTTTCTTCTTACAGCATGGTTAACCGCATATATTCGGGCGAGATGAATATATTGCAGGTGATGGAGTTTGCCGCGGAAAGCGGTGCGCAGCATTTTGAGCTTGTGCCGTTCGGGTATAAATTTTATGATGACCAAGCCGGCACGTTCGACGAGGAGCTTATCGAGGCGGTGCGCGCAAAATCGGCAGAGCTTGGGTTGCCGCTGTCCAACTATGCGGTGCTTGCCGACCTTCTGAAGCCGACCGAGGCGGAGCGCGAGGCCGAGCGCGAGCGGCTGAAACGGCACATCGACGTTGCGGGAAAGCTTGGCGTGCCGTTTATGCGGCACGACGTGTCGTCCTTCCGGCGGCCGCTTGAGCAAAACACGCCGGCCGAGTTTGAGCGGCTGTTTTCTCTCATGGTCGAGCAGATTCGCGAGCTGTCCGAGTATGCCGAGCAGTATGGCGTGACGACGCTGGTTGAAAACCACGGATTTTTCGTGAACGGCGGTGACCGGATGGTGCGTATTGCGGAGGCGGTGGGGCGCGAGAATTTCGGGATTCTGTGCGACATCGGTAACTTCGCGTGTGTGGACGACGACTGTCTTGTTGCGACAAAGAAAGTGCTGCCGTATACAAAGTTTTTCCACCTGAAAGATTTTTATGTTCGCAAGACGGAGGAGCTGCCGCTGGGCGGCGGGCTGTTCCGGTGCGATTCGGGCAACTGGTTTTCGACCAACTCGGGCGAGTATATGCTGCGCGGCTCGATTCTGGGGCAGGGTGACCTGCCAATACGGCACATATTCCGCGCGATAGCCGAGTATGAGCCGGCGAAAGACACCTTCGCCTCGCTGGAGTTCGAGGGTATGGAAGCACCCGAAGACGGCTCGAAACTTGGCATGGCGACCGCGGAGGCGCTTCAAAACAGGTAGGAAATTTTTGAGGGGGAGCTTTTTGGGGAAAAGCTCCCCCTCCCTTCCCTCAGGCACCGGCTATTTTTGCCGGGCTGTGCGCCGGCACCATTTCATATCCGCCCGCATGAGAACGAGCCTGACAGGTATATAAAAATACACGCGGCACAAGCCGCCTTTTTTTGTGCTTTTTATGGCATGCTGTATTATAAAATGTTGACAAATTTAATCTTTATGATTAAAATAATTAAAATAGTGATATATAGTGATGCTGTCCGTGCAAATCGCACCAAACCCGCATTATACCCGCGCGCCGACCGGCAAAGCGCGGCTTTTTGCGGCAATACGAGCTTTCGGAGGACAATCGCAACGTGAATTTTGGCAATAACAATACCACCGGCTCCGAGCAGCCGGAAAGCTCTGCGGCGCAGTTGCCGCAGACAGCCACGGAGACCGGAAAAGCCGCCGGCACCGCGCGCACTTTTGCCTCCGGCTCTTTGCCTGATGGCGGCACCGGCGCTGTAGAAAGCACTGAAACCGGCGTCACAGCGCCGGACAGCGCGGGAGAAGAATACCCGACGCTCAACCTCGCGCTAAAAATGCTGCTGTTCGGCGTGTTTATGGTGTTTATCACAGTCCCACTGCTGGTGCTGCTCATATTCGGCACAAGCGAGCGACCGCTCGAAAGCGAAAAAGAGGCAAAACTCGTGGCGCCGACTATCGGTGGGTGGCTCGACCGCTCGTTTCAGCAGAGCTTTGAGGCGTGGTTTTCGACCCATTACCCTTCGCGCGGGTCTGTGGTCGCCTTCTATCGCCAGCTCAAATACGACACCGATAATCTTGACATTATAAACCTGCGTTTTCTCATGAAAGAAGGCGAGGGCACCGGTAACTCCGAGCATGTGGAGCCGGCCACAGGCGACGCCGAACAGAAGATATGGGAGTACATGTTCGACACCGAAAGCAACATGTACGCCCACATCAACATCCGCCGGCGCGACGACGCACCCGTCGAGCCGACCGGGTTCAAAGGCTCTGACGCTGTGCTTGTAGGCAAATCGGGCTATCTGTTCGAGTCCGCTTATATTGACGAGTATTACGGCTATAGCGAGCCGTACAGCAGCGTGACCGACGAGGGGCTGCGGACGCTTGTCGAAATGCTCGAGTATATCCAAACGCAGCTCGAGCGGCGCGGCATCACGATGATATACCTTTTGTCCTCGTCGAAGGCGAGCCAGTATGCAGAGTATATCCCCGAATGGTATAAAAACACGCGCTATGCGCCGGAAGGTTACGTCCGGCCGTACACGCGCCTGAAAAAGCTGCTCGCCGAAAGCAAGGTAAACTATGTTGACTCAAGCGAGCTGTTCAAAGAGATAGGGCTTTATGCCACATTCCCCAAAACTGGCATACACTGGAACCACGTCGCATCGTTTGAGGCGACGCGCGCGGTGATAGACAAGTTTTGCGAAATTTCGGGAATAAATGCGCGCAGGCTCGCTGTCCGCGGCGTCATCGAGTCGAAAAGCCCGCCAAATATCGGCGGCAGCTCCGACGTCGACGTCTATAACATCCTGTATGGCACAATCGACAAGTCGGGTTCGATTGTAGATGAATACTACTATGCTCCCGACGGGTATGTCGTCAACCCCGACGACGGTGTTAAGATAAATGTACTGGTGCAGGGCGGCAGCTTCACGCACGATATTATCAACTATCTCAGCAAATACCGCATCGCACAAAAGCTCAAGTCGTTTTACTATAACAAATATAACGGTCTGTCAAGACACGACCCGCTTAATGCTGGATACGAGGCGTGGGAGCATCTGCTTTCCGGCACAGACCTTGTAATTTTCGAGCAGACCGAGCAGCAAATCCGCGGCGAGTTTCCATCGCGGGAGACCTATATGCACGAGGCTGGCAACCCCTTTATGGGCAGCAACGTCGTTTATGCCTCGCTATACAACTATCTTAAGGATAACGAGATCGGATAACCGTGTGCACCGCAGCAAATTCGATCACCGAAAGGTTAGGCAAATGATTTTTAGTTCGACACTGTTTCTGTTTGTATTCCTTCCGACGGTACTGCTTGTCTATTACGCAATTCCCATGCGGTTTGTTGCCGCCAAAAATGCGGTGCTGCTCACGGTTTCGCTGATCTTTTACGCGTGGGGCGAGCCGCAAAACATCGTTCTGATGCTGCTTGCCATCGCCTGCAACTATGTGTTCGGGCTGGGTATCGAAAAATGCAGAGGATACGGGTCCGAGGGGGCCTGCCGCGCTATACTCGTGCTGTCGCTTGTATACAATCTCGGCACGCTGTTCTTTTTCAAATATTTCAATTTCGTCACCGGCGGGATTTTCCCCCATATCGCACTGCCTATCGGCATATCTTTTTTCACGTTCCAGATAATGTCGTATACCATCGACGTCTATCGCGGCGAGGTGGCGGCACAGCGCAATATTTTCAAGCTGGGGCTGTATATCTCGCTGTTTCCGCAGCTTATCGCAGGGCCGATTGTGCGGTATATCGACATCGAAAAGCAGCTTACCGAGCGGTCGTATGACGCCGACAAGCTGTTTTGCGGCACCTCGCGCTTTATCGTGGGACTGGCAAAGAAAGTGCTTGTATCCAACACCGTCGCGCAGATGGCTGACTTTGCGTTCGGTGTGACCGGCGAACTGAACGCCGCGACGGCGTGGCTGGGCGCACTCTGCTACGGGCTGCAGATCTACTACGACTTCAGCGGCTATTCGGACATGGCGATAGGGCTGGGGCATATGCTCGGCTTCGATTTCCTTGAAAACTTCAACTATCCGTATATCTCGTGCTCGGTGCAGGAGTTCTGGCGGCGCTGGCACATCTCGCTTTCGACTTGGTTCCGCGACTATCTTTACATACCGCTGGGCGGCAACCGCCGGGGCAAGTTGCGAACGTATATAAACCTTTTCATAGTGTTCGTCTGCACCGGCATCTGGCATGGTGCGGCATGGAACTTCCTTGTGTGGGGGCTGTACCACGGTTTTTTCCTTATCATCGAGCGCATCGGTTTCAGGAAGGTGCTTGACAGGCTGCCGAGAGCGGTGGCACGAGGGTATACGCTGCTTGTGGTGCTGTTCGGCTGGGTACTGTTCCGCGCCGAAACGCTGCCCGCGGCGATAAAGTATGCTGCCTCGATGTTCAACTTCGGCAACATCGGCCTGGTGCGGGCGTCGCTGCAGCTTGACAATATCACAGGGTTTGCTATTGCGATCGGAATAATCTTCTCGGCACCGCTGCTGCCGTGGCTGAAAAGGAAGCTTGAGGCGCTGCCCGGCGGCAAGACCTCGGCGTATGTGCTGAACGTGTCGGGCTGTATCGGGCTGTTCCTTTTGTCGGTGGTATTTTTAACCGGCTCCGACTATAACCCTTTTATATATTTCCGGTTCTGAAAATCACTTCAGTTTAACTACAAAATCAAATAAAAGAGGACTTTTTATGGGCAAACGTCATTTTAAGGCGGTCGGTTTTGTTGCTGTGGCGGTTTTGATTGCAGTCTCGCTTGTCTCATGCACGCCTAAACTGACCGACATATACTATGCGGACGGAAACATGCTTATATTCTCAGGCGATACCGGACGACTTCTCGAACAGGGGTTTGACCCCGGCTCGGGCAATACGGTTATCGCGGTGACCATGGGCGTGACCGAGCAAGGGACATATACCATCTCCGGCGACAAAATCACGTTCAAGTTCGGCGACGTTACCTCTACCGCGACCTATGACAAGGAAAAAGACGCCATTACCTGGTACGGCGTGACCTATATAAAGCCGTCTGCGGCGACCGCCCAGAGGTGAAAGCAATGCATGTGGGGGAGCTTTTTTGAAAAAAGCTCCCCCACTCCGTTTCTCTCGCGCCCCTATGCAGCCATATATTGCACATTACCACTTCGCGCGCTCCGCTTCCTCTTCATAGGAGTTGCGACGGTAGCCGTGCTCGTCCCTGAACAGGTAGAGGTTGCCGGCCTCCATCTTATATATTTTATCCGCATGCTCGGCAACGCTCATGTCGTGCGTCACCATTATAAGCGTCTGCCCGATAAGCTCTTTCGTGTAAAGTAGCAGCCTCAGCACCTCGTCCGCATTCTCGCGGTCGAGATTCCCCGTCGGCTCGTCGGCAAACAGCACCTGCGGCCGGTTAATAAGCGCGCGCGCTATAGCCACCCGCTGCTGCTGCCCTCCCGACAGCTCCGACGGCAAATGATGCAGCCTGTCCCCGATATCGAGCGCCGATATCAGCTTTTTCAGGTGCTCCTCATACGAGAAATCCGGCTTGTTGCACATCACCGTCGGTATGAGTATATTCTCCAGCGCTGTAAACTGCGGTATCAGATTATGCTTCTGGAATATGAACCCCACATAAATCCCGCGGAATCGCGAAAGCTCGTCCGGGCTCATGTCCGTCAGATCGTTGCCCCTGATTCTCACAGAGCCGGAGTTCGGTCGGTCAAGCCCCGCACAGATATGCAGCAGCGTGCTCTTCCCCGACCCCGACGGGCCCATTATAGCTATAAATTCGCCATCCTCCACCTTAAGCGAAACCCTGTTCACTGCGGTAACGATCTCGTCGTATTGTTTATACTGCTTTATCACGTTAGACACTTCAAGAATAGCCATACCCCAACCCCGTCAATCCGTATTTTTATCGGGCTCTCCCGCAGTTATTCCTATGTTAAATATCCTCCGGCTCCGCAACCGACGTCAACTGCACGCGGCGCTTAAACAGTAGATATGGAACATAACACGCCAGATACGCGCACACCAGCGCAACAGCCGCCCCCAGCGCCGCCGCGCCCCACGGTATCCGGAAAATATACCGCAGCGGCAGCCCCACAAAGAACTGCACGATAAAATGGTTCGTCGCATAATAGGTGGCAAAATTCGCCGCCCAGGTCAACGCGGCAAGCACAACGCTGCCGAACGCCACCGACATCACGCCGTCCCATACACACTGCTTCCCTACCTCTCGCATAACGGCGCCCAGCGCAATCAGCACCGTAAACTCGCCCTCGCGCTTAAGCGTAAACAGAATCTGCGAAAGGAACCATATCAAAGGCGTGACGGCAAGCAGCAGCGCCGCTATACAGATTATAAATATCGGCACGCGCTTCGCCAGCGTCAGATTGCGCTCGGTCAGCACAAATGTATTTGATACAGTAGCATCGTAATAGTCGCCCCACCTGTCAAGCTCGGTCTCCAGCGCCCTGACCTCGTCCGGCGAAAGGCTCGGGTCGACGGTAATGCCAATGGTGCGGTATACCACATCGTTTCCGGTCAAATCCGTATAGTCTTGGTTTGAGAAAAACATGTCTATATTATACGAGCTCGGCAAGTTGCCAACAACCGCGCCTACCGTGTATTCGACATAGTCGAACTGCAGCAGGTGCAGCTGCTCAGTAAGCAGCTTGTGCCCCGTCAGCATCCGCAGATACGGCGGCTCGGCTATCTTGGATTTGTATTTCGCCACCTGTATCTTGTCGCCCGGTTTCAGCTTCAGTTTCCTAAAATTCATCGCCGAATCGGACACAATCACAGTTTTCTCGTCGCGCAGCACCGAGTAGGGATCGCCTTCTATATCATAGCGCGACAGATACTCGATTATTTCGGGGTCACATGGGCAGTAGTTTACAAGATTGGTCGCGCGCCGCTCATTGTCATATATAACAAATATCGTGCCAAACGTCAGCTTGTCGCCGTCCACCAATATATGCGAGCGCACCTCTGCCGCATCGGTGCCGTATGTTTTCAGGTTCCCGGTAACTTTTATAACGCCCTCAACGCCGGGTATCTCGAGCAGCTCCTCGCGCATGTAGCCGCCCTCGGTGCCGCCGTCATAGCTTTCATCGCCGATGAAGTGGATGTAAAATTGCGGGGTTTCATAGTCTTGCCTTATCTGGATAAGCTCGGCGGCATAGACCATCGCGGTGAAAATCGCGGTAAACAGCGAGGCGACAGCGTAAAGCCGCAGACTGTATTTGCGAAACCGCCACGCACTAATAAACTCATAGCTGCGTGGGTAGGTCTTGCCCAGCATCTCAAACGATATGCGCGGCGATACCACAAGGTTGGAGTTGTCCTCGGCGATAATGTTCGCGCGCGGCGTGCGCCTCGACAGCCTCCAAACCGGCATGCAGACCGACAGCAGCGCCACGACCAGCGCGAAAAGCAGCACTATGACCGGCGTCCACGCGTAATACTCGAATGTTTCGCCGGTCAATTTGAACACCGCCATACCAATAAGCCACGACGATATAACGGCGGGTATATAAACCACGACGGCGACAATCAGCATTTCCCACACGCATGTGGACAGCAGCCGCCAAAAATCTGCGCCGAACGTCATGTATATGCCGTATTCGAACCGGTAGTGGTTTATTCTGATATTATACAGCGCAGTCACAAGCGCCACCGAAAGCGCCGTCACAAGCAAAAACGCCAGCACATTCAGCGCGGTGTTGCCCGCTAATCTGGCGTCGATGTTGTAAAGCGGCGTGGTTACGGCCGCGAACTTGCTGCCGCTGCCCGCAATATCATGTAAATCGCGGAAATAGCGCCGGGCGAATGTACTGTAGTCCTGTTGCGGGTCGCCTGTAAACCTTATATACATCGTATAAAGCCGCTCGCCGGAGATCGCGTCCCGCCGCACCTCGACTTTGTGTGTGTCGTAGATATGCTGGTTTGCAAAGACCGTGTATATGTCGTTATACATATAGTAATACTGGTCTTCGCTTAAGTTGCGCAGTTCGAGGTGGTGCTCATATTCATCGGTTATATACCTGTGCTCGAGCCTGTTTCCGTTGTGTGCGGCAATTACCACAAGCCCGCAGAATATCTCGACAACGAACATAGCGATAAAAAAACAAATATACTGCGTGCGGTTGTATATCACGCTTTTTACGGCATGTTTGATTTTCTTTTTCAGATATTCCGCAAGCTCCATGTCCGGCCTCCGATATTTTGTCGCCACTGCGCCTGTTAAATTTCATTATAACATTATTACCATATAATTCTATCGAAATTTGTTAACGTTTATGAAATATGTTATGACAAACATAACTAAATATCCGACCTCAGTGAATATAATTATTGTGCGAATGGTATACAGTTATTTTTTCCCATTAACTACATTTATGTTGTTATATTTAACATTTCTTGCATAGATAATTTGGACAATATGCTAATTGCATAATATTGGATAATATTTTATAATAACCCATAGAAATTTATTTATTTTATCCCTGGGTTCATTAAATATTAAATAAATATATTTTTAATGAAAGGCGGATTACAATCGTGAAAAAGAGTTTCTTCTCCATTGTACTCAGCGTTATCCTCCTTTTCACACTGTCGATCGGGGTGGCCGGGGCGTCGGATGACCTTGCGACCGAGGCGCCGGGCAGGACTTTCCTGATCGATAAAGTCAAGGCTGACTCGATTGAAGGAACGGGCGCATTTGCAAATGAAGAAGCAGTAAACCTTTTCGACGACGACCCCGCAACCAAGTTCTGCACCAACATTTTCCCCGCAGTTGTGACATGGCAGATGGACAAAGCGTATGTTGTTGACGCTGTTGTTATCTGCACCGCCAACGACAATGCGAGCTATCCCGGCAGAAACCCCGAAACTTGGACTTTCTCCGGTTCGAACGACGGTACAAACTACACTGTCATCTATGAGGGCAAGGCAAGCGACCTTGATGACGTTGACTTTACATATTTTCTTTTCACGTTCAACAACAGCACCGCTTACTCGCACTATAAACTCGAAATCCCCGGGCCCGAAAGCGGCACGGTAATGCAGATTTCGGAGTTTATACTCTGCGAAAAGACATCGGCGGGCATTGCCAGCGAAGACTATCCGTCCTCGGGCCAAAAGCCAAGCAACGGCGACATTATCCTTGGTGACCTTATCGGTAACGAGATCGGCTGGGGCGACAACCCGGATGCGGGGCGCCATGCGGCGTTTGACGGCGACGTGACGACGTTCTTTGACCCGCTGGGTCTGGGCGACGGTTACTGCGGTATCGATGCCGGCCAGGAGTATATTTTGACCCAGATAGTCATCCACCCGCGCGACGGTTTCCTTGACCGCTACTATGGCGCGGAGATCCAGGGTTCAAACGATATGGAAAACTGGACGACGCTGTATTTCGCCGATGACCAGGCAGCCGACTGGGATTGGCAGGTTATCGCCGAGGCGGACATCCAGAACAATACGGGCTATCGCTATTTCCGTTACTACAACGAAGTGATGCACGGTGACGTTGCCGAGGTTGAGCTGTACGGCTATCCTGTTGCGGGTGAAGCTGCATCTGCGCCCGCAGAAGAGGCACCGTCCGAACCTGTTGAGGAAGTTCCGGCTCCCGATGCCGCCTCGCCGGCGACGTCGGATATGATGACCTTGGCCGTTGCCTCGATTGCGCTTGCCGGTGCGCTGGGGTTTGTCTCCTATAAAAAGCGCCGCAGCATCTAACAAGTGCAAAAGCAGTGCTAAAACTAAATAACTAACAGCGCCGCCGCACCCGGATTTGCCGGGTTGCGGCGGCTTGCCGTTTGGGTTTATGCTATGCTATTAGTAGCTGCCGGAGAAGCGTTGGGCGCGTCTTATGCCGCCAAAACCCTGCTGTTTTGCCACGCTTAACCTATGGAGCAACTATTAAGTGAACTTTTTGTACAATTTTTCTTGAATTTTGGTAGTTTTGTATAGCATCAATGAATATAAAAGCATTTTTATGCCAGCATGCTGCTGTTACATTTCCACAAAACTATACATCTTTCGCCTTTTATTCTTGGTCAAATATACACATCACAGCAGCAATCTACAATTTAGTTGTATATTGTTAATAAATTATGCTATTTCGATTTGGGCGAAACGACTATTGAAGAAAATGTTAATTTGATTTATAATATCATTCGGTATAAATTAACGCGTTGTAGACAGCGTACTGATTTATACGAATATTAAAAATATTGAAAGGCGGAAAGACAACTTGAAAAAAGCATTAAGCTTCATCGCAATCGCACTTTCCCTTATTCTCACCTTCACGACCGGCGCCTTTGCGGCATCGGAAGACCTCGCAACCGAGGCTCAGGGCAGAACCCTGCTTATCGAGAAGGTTAAAGTTGACACCATTGAAGCCACCCCCGGTTTCGATAACGAAGGGGCCGAGAACCTGTTCGACAATGACCCGGCCACCAAGTTCTGCACCAACACTTTCCCTGCCGAAGTTAGCTGGCAGCTTGACGGCTCCTATGTAGTCGATGCTGTAATTATCTGCACTGCGAACGACAACGCTCAGTACACCGGCAGAAACCCTGCAACATGGACTCTCTACGGCTCCACCGACGGTGAAAACTACGCCGTTATCCATGAAGGCAGCGCAAGCGACCTTGAAGACGTCAACTTTACATACTTCCTCATAACGTTCGAAAACAGCACCGCTTATTCGCACTACAAGCTCGAAATCCCCGCAGCCGAAGCCGCGGACGTATTGCAGATTTCCGAGTTCATCCTTGTCGAAGCGGATCAGGCCGCAGAGGCTCCCGCAGCTGAAGAGGAAGCTCCTGCTGTCGAAGAGGAAGTTGTCGAGGAGCCGGCAGCCGTTGCTGCTCCCGCGACAGCTGACGTGCTGACAGTTTCGGTTCTGTCGCTCGCACTTGCCGGTGTTGTCGGCATCGTAGCTTCCAAGAAGCGCAGCAAGTAATTTAAGATTATTGAGTCACGTTGTCTACAGCTGTAATTTTAAGTTATAAATCAATTTAAAGCGTTAATCTAAACCGCCGCTCGCGATTGGCTCGTTGAGCGGCGGTGTTTTTTTGTGTTTTGTTGGGCTTGTTTTGCCGGGTATGCTCACCCTTGTTAGCAGTGGCGCACTATGTATGCGTCCCTGTCCATGATATGCATTCAGTGTAGCCGCATGCGTTTGCATGCAGCATGTTTGCACCCCCGGCGCACGACGGTCATAGGCCCCCGCGTAGTATACAGCCTCGCAATAAAAACCGGTACAGAAGTTTTTGAGCGATGTGGCAATTTTTTATAATAAACTCTCGGTGCCGCTTACCTCCCTTCCCTCTGCAGCCGCAAAAGGCATAACAAATGTTGGAGGTATATGACGGAAACATCGTCACAGAGTTGCATTTTTCCTGCATGATTCCACGACAAGTCACGGCTTGCGGGCCGTATTGCGCTAATTTTTGCATCACATGCGCGAACCATGTTGCAAAAGCCGCGAAAATTCGCATACACTTTCGATAATTGTAACAGCCTGTTCATACATCTTGCTAATATTAGTGTTATCATTACCATGCGTTAATTTGGCTTATTTATAAAAGAAACGGAGACATGCAATGATCGTAAATCAAAAGGCTAAAAAGTGGATTGACGAGATGGCAGCACTCACCATGCCAGACCGCATTGTGTATATCGACGGCAGCGAGGAGCAGCTTGAGCAGCTGCGCCGTGAAGCAATAGAAACCGGTGAGATTATCAAACTCAACCAGGATTTGCTTCCGGGCTGTTACCTTCACCGCACGGCGGTAAACGACGTCGCGCGTGTAGAGCACCGTACATTTATCTGCACGAAAAACAGGGAGGACGCCGGCAGCACCAACAACTGGATGGATCCCCAGGAATGCTATGAAAAGCTTGGCAAGCTGTTCCGCGGCTCCATGCGCGGCCGCACAATGTATGTCATCCCGTATTCAATGGGTATCGTCGGCTCGGAGTTTGCAAAAATCGGAATCGAGCTGACAGACTCTATATATGTAGTGCTCAATATGGCTATTATGACCCGTATCGGCGACGAGGTTTCAAACGCGCTGGGCGAAAACGGCGATTTTGTCAAAGGCCTGCACTCGAAAGCCGACCTTGACGAGGAGAACCGCTACATCTGCCATTTCCCGGAGGACAACACCATTTGGAGCATCAACTCGGGCTATGGCGGAAACGTGCTGCTCGGCAAAAAGTGCTTTGCACTGCGCATAGCTTCTTATCTCGGGCGCAAAGAGGGTTGGATGGCCGAGCACATGCTAATACTCGGCATCGAGAACCCGCAGGGCGAAGTCAATTACATCTGCGCGGCGTTCCCGTCCGCGTGCGGTAAGACCAATCTTGCTATGCTTATCCCGCCGGAAGTGTATAAAAAGAAAGGATACAAGGTGTGGACGGTCGGCGACGACATCGCTTGGCTGCGCGTAGGCGCCGACGGACGTCTGTGGGCCGTCAACCCCGAAAACGGCTTCTTCGGCGTCGCGCCCGGCACCAACGAGAAATCCAACCCCAATGCACTCGCAACGACCCGTCGCGACACGATTTTCACAAACGTTGTGCACGACCTTGACACCAACACCGTTTGGTGGGAGGGTCTTGACGATAATCCGCCCAAGAACGCCATTGACTGGAAAGGCAACCCCTGGGACGGCAGCAAATATGACAAAAACGACAAGTCGACCTACGGCGCGCACCCCAACTCGCGGTTCACCGCAAAGGCTATCAACTGCCCGTGCATCTCGCCCGAGTTCGACAACCCGAGCGGCGTGCCAATCTCGGCTATTATATTCGGTGGACGTCGCGCAAAGACCGCGCCACTGGTTTACCAGTCGTTTAATTGGCAGCACGGCTCGTTCGTCGGTTCTATCATGGCGTCCGAGACGACCGCAGCAGCGTCCGGTCAAGTCGGCGTTGTGCGCCGCGACCCGATGGCAATGCTGCCGTTCTGTGGCTATAACATGGGCGACTATTTCCAGCATTGGCTTGACATGGGCAAAAAGATTGCACAGCCGCCCAAGATATTCCACGTCAACTGGTTCCGCACCGATGACGACGGCAACTTCATCTGGCCGGGCTTCGGCGAGAACATGCGCGTGTTGATGTGGATAATCGACCGCTGCGAGGATAAGGTTGACGCGGTTGAGTCGCCTATCGGCTATCTGCCCAAAGCCGAGGACCTCAACCTCGAGGGGCTTGAGGATGTGACACTGGATACCATCCGCGAGCTGCTTGACGTGGACCGCGAGCTGTGGCTGGAAGACGTGGCGAATGTACGCGAGTTCTATGCAAAAATAGGCGACCGCGTACCTAAAGAGTTCTACACCGAGCTCGACGCGCTCGAAGCTCGTCTGAAAAACTAATACAATTCGATGGATATTGTCGGGGGAGCTTTCTGTGGCTCCCCCGATTGCATTTTCTTGTGCCGGTTGGCTTGTGATGTGCAAAAGCTACAGCAGAGAAACGCAAAATTTGGGGGAGCTTTAAAAAGCTCCCCCAAATTTGTGCCTTTTTATTGGACTGTGCGATAATTTTTATGTGTATTTTATCCATTTGGCTGCGGCAGGCCTCCTTTTTCTACTGAGAAAACTCGCCGCAACTGCCGCGGAGGATAACCGCTCTCCTGCGGCAGCTCATTTCTGTATTTTCCAGTTGCGGCTACTGCTCTTCCTCGTCGCCGCCAAGCTCGCGTATGTGCTCGATGCCCATCTCATAGATTTGCCGTATGTGATCGTCGGAAAGCGAATAGTAGACTACCCTGCCCTCGCGGCGGTTTTTCACCAGATTGCTTCTGCGCAGCAGCCCGAGCTGATGCGAGATAGCCGATTTCGTCATCCCCAGCAGCACAGCAAGGTCGCACACGCACATCTCGCTTTCGTCAAGCGCCGATATTATTTTCGCGCGCGTACTGTCGCCGAGCACCTTGAAAAAATCCGATAAAGCGCCCAGCTCTCTCTCGTCCGGCATTTTTTCGCGCACCGCCTCCACAACGTCAACGTGGATTACGTCACAGTCGCACGCGGGACTGTTTTTGCCCATGTCAATCACCTCCGTGGGCACACTGTGCTTTTATATATAATATTAACATAAATTATTTTGAAAATAAATACCTGCCGGCACCCTCCGTCTCCAAAAACCAAATCGTTTACAGAAAATTCACTCGCCGGATTAGAAAAAACCGTTGACAGTTGAACGTCCATTCAACTATAATGTATATAGATAGTTGAACGACCGTTCAACTGTTAATATAATTGAAGATCTGCGAGGGATATAAAGTGACGAGGAGATTTAAGCTTGTAGGGCTGGACTGCCCGGTTTGCGCCTCGAAAATAGAGCGCGCGGTGAAAGCGATTGACGGGGTGGCGTCGGCAAATGTAAACTTTCTCACCGAGAGGCTTACGGTTGAGTTTAGCGGTGACTTGCCAGAAAAATTTGCCGATGCTCTCAAGGCGGCGATAAGGAAGGCAAATCCCGACATATCTGTGAGGAGCGCTTGACTTGATCTACGCAGTGGCAAAAATCATCGCTAAAAAGAGAGATAAAATAAGGCTTTCACCGAACCAAAGGCGACTGGCTCAAATTTTAGCCGGCGGCGCTGTTTACGCCGCGGCTATACTCATAAATGCCGACAGCGTGGCGCTGAAATCCGCGCTGTACCTTGCTGCACTGGCTGCTGTGGGCGGCAGTATTATATTCGCGGCGCTGCGTGGCATACTGCGCGGCGAGATTTTCGACGAACACTTCTTGATGTCTATCGCCGCGGTCGGCGCGTTTATCATCGGCGAGCAGAGCGAAGGCGTCGCCGTCATGCTGTTTTATCAAATTGGCGAGCTGTTTCAGAGCTGGGCGGTTGGCCGCTCACGCAAATCAATCGCGGAGCTGATGGACATCCGGCCCGATTACGCCAATGTAAAGCGGGGCGACACTGTCGAGCGCGTCGACCCCGGCGATGTTGAGGTTGGCGAGCTGATAGTTATAAGGCCCGGCGAGCGCGTACCGCTCGACGCCGAGGTTGTGGAGGGGCGCTCGATGCTCGACACTGCGGCGCTGACCGGCGAATCGGTACCGCGCGAGGTGTTGCCGGGTGACTCGATACTTTCCGGCAGCATCAATGCGGGCGGGCTGCTTGTGGCGCGCGCTACCAAGCCGTTCGGCGAATCGACGGCAAGCCGGATACTCGACCTTGTCGAGAACGCGAGCGCTAAAAAGTCGCGCCCCGAGCGGTTCATCACCAGGTTCGCGCGATATTACACGCCGGCGGTAGTGCTTTTAGCGGCGTTCATCGCGACGCTGCCGCCGCTGCTGATACCCGGCGCGAGCTTTGCGGACTGGGTTTACAGGGCGCTGACGTTTCTTGTAATCTCCTGCCCCTGCGCACTGGTGATATCGGTGCCGCTGAGCTTTTTCGGCGGGATCGGCGGCGCTTCGCGTGCCGGTATACTCGTTAAGGGCGGCAACTACCTTGAGGCGCTTGCCAAAGCTGAGACGGTTGCGATTGACAAAACCGGCACGCTGACAAAAGGCGTGTTTAGCGTTCAAAAAATAGTGCCGCGCGGCGTAACCGAGCTCGAGCTTCTCGAGCTTGCGGCACATGCGGAAATCTACTCGACCCATCCTATTGCGCAGTCGCTGCGACAGGCTTACGGCGCCGAGCCGGACGGTGCGCGCGTGTCTGACGTCGAGGAGGTACCGGGCTGCGGCGTGACCGCCATGGTGGACGGCAGGAGGATAGCGGCGGGTAACGCCAGGCTGATGGCGCGGCTCGGCGTCGACCATGATGACGCCTCTGCCGAGCCGGGGACGGTGGTATATGTCGCGGAGGGCGGCAGGTACATAGGCTACATAATGATTGCGGACGCGCTGAAGGGGGATGCAACCGCGGCGGTGGACGGACTTCGCAAGGCAGGCGTGAAAAACATTGTGATGCTGACCGGCGACGCGCAGAACATCGCCGAGCGTGTGGCAACGCGGCTGGGAATCGCTCGAGTGCGGGCGGAGCTGCTGCCCGACCAAAAGGTGAGCGCGGTCGAGGAGCTGATGGGCGAGCTGTCGGCGTCGGGCAGGCTGGTGTTTGTGGGCGACGGTATCAACGATGCGCCGGTGTTGGCGCGTGCAGACGTGGGCGTTGCGATGGGCGGGCTCGGCTCGGACGCGGCTATTGAGGCTGCGGACGTGGTTATTATGAACGACGAGCCGTCGAAGCTGGCAGTTGTCATTAAAATCGCGCGCAGGACGATGAGGGTGGCAGGCCAAAACATTTTGTTCTCACTGGGCGTCAAGGGCTTGATACTGCTGCTGGGCGCGCTGGGTGTGGCGACGATGTGGGCAGCGGTGTTCGCCGACGTGGGTGTGGCGCTTATCGCAATTTTAAACTCGCTGCGCACACTGAAGCGGGTCAATTAATGTGGGGAGCTTTTTTGAAAAAGCTCCCCACACCCTTCTAAAAATATCGTACCGGTTTTTTTGCGGGATGTGTACAGTGGCCAGCCGCCGGGGGAGAGATACATGCACGTTTGTGCAACACTCTGCTGCACACGCCCGCATTTGCCGGCACAAAATCGGCTGGGCAAATATCTCTTATAAAAAGAAAAGTGCATGAAACCCGCCGAATAACAGTATAACTTGACAACCTTTGATTTCAAAACACCTTACAAATAGCGCTGCTATATCATTGCAATAACCCCGCTTGAGTGCTATAATATGGGTAATTCTTACGCATTTGGGGGTAAAGCAATGAAGAAGTACGGATTCAACTTCCTGTGGATGTACGCGAAAAACCAGTGGAACCCGGAACCCAAAGAGCCTGACCTGCGCGAGCTTGAGTTTGTAGCAAGCGAGGGCTTCAACTTCGTGCGCATCCCGACCGACTACCGCTTCTGGACACACGATTATGACTACCTGAATCCCGACGAGCGGATACTCGAATATATCGACCGCTACATAGAGACCTGCAACTCGTTCGGGCTGCATGTCAGCTTCAACATCCACCGCGCGCCGGGCTACTGCATCAACCGGCCGCACATCGAAAAACACAACCTTTGGCGTGACGCCGAGGCACAGGAGGGTTTCTACTTCATTTGGCGCACGCTTGCCGAGCGCTACAAGGGTATAACTGGCGAGAAGCTCAGCTTCGACCTTGTCAACGAGCCGTCGAACCAGCCGCCGACCCACCCCTGCACACGGGACGACCATGAGAAGGTCATTCGCGCCGCCATAGCAGAAATTCGTAAGGTCGACCCCGACCGCCCGATAGTCATAAACGGGTTTGACGGCGGCGGCACTGCCATACCCGAGCTCGCCGACACCGGCGCCATCCACAGCGGGCGCGGATACTACCCGTTCCAGGTGACCCACTACAAGGCCGAATGGGCACGCGGCGCCGACAAGTTCGAGATGCCCGAGTATCCGGGCAGGGTCGCACCGGGCGAGTATGCCGACCGCGAGACAATCCGCCGCTACTACGATCCGTGGCGCGAGGTGGAAAAGAAAGGCGTCGAGATCCATATCGGCGAGTTCGGCTGCTACAACAAGCTGCCGAACGACATCGCGCTGCGCTGGTATGCCGACCTTATCTCGGTGCTCGCCGACTTTGGCTGGGGCTACTCGATGTGGAACTTCAAGGGCGCGTTCGGTATAATCGAGCACGGCCGCCCTGACACCAAATACGAGCAGTACAAAGGATTCAACGTCGACCGCGAGCTTCTCGAGATTATAAAGAGCGGTATGCAAAAGTAATTGCGTCAATTTACGGCATATAGCAGTGTGCCGCGACAACTTTTAGTATTGTCATAAGCTGCAAATAGCAAACCGGGGGAGCTTTCCGAAGTCTCCCCCGGTTTTTTGCGGCGCGCACATCGACGAACCATACCCAAACGCCTTGAGTACGGCATGGTTTTTGCAGCTTAAACGGTTTATTCAATATACCGCAGTGAAATCTGCCACAAAAATACAGCATTTTCTTGACATTATAAAATTAGCATGATACAATATTATAGCAACTATAATAATATTTGGGCGCTTTGACAAATAGCATAGCTTTCCGGCATTTTATGACAATGATTTTGCCGTAATCTAATAGTACAAGGAGGCCAGAACCATGAAATCCCACCGCTTCATCGCGCTTCTACTGTGCGCCGTTATGACGGCTACCATGCTTGCGTCATGCGGCGACACGCCAGCGGCTCCTGCTGATACGTCGGAGACAGCGACGGTACTGACCGAAGAATCCGAAACACAGGAATATATCGCGCCCGATGTCGACTATGAAGGCGCGGAGTTCTGTCTCGCGGCGGTCGACTTTAACAAATCCTCCGAAACCAGCAAATGGAATGCTGCCAACTATTGCGAAGTGTTTGCCGATACCGAATCCGGCGACCCGCTCAACGACAGTATCTACCGGCGCAACCTTGCTGTTTCAAATGATCTGAACATCAAAATTACTCAATACGTACTGCCTGGGCGTTCACAAACCGGATCTGAGATTCAGAAACTGGTGCTTGCGGATGACGACACTGTCGACTACGCTATGGTAATCGCGTTCACTCTGCAGCCGTTGCTCGGTTCCGGTTGCCTTATCGACCTCGGCGGCATACCAACACTCGATTTATCCCGCTCGTGGTGGGATAAAAACGCGCTTGAAGAGTTTACGATGTTCGGCAAAACTCATGTCATCACCGGCGACATCAGCCTTTACACCGCATACTCTGCAATATGCTACTTCTTCAACAAGCAGCTGTTCGATACACTGCGGCTTGACGACCCATATCAGCTTGTATATGATGGCAAATGGACAATTGATCGCGCAATTGAAATGTGCAAAATAGCCGCACGCGATCTCGACGGCGACAGCGCCATGACTGTTGCCGACAGTTTCGGCATGCTTTGCGAGCCTGACTCCATGCGCTATACCGCGCTTGCCTGCGGTGTACGGTTTACCGAGAAGGATTCCACAGGCATTCCCGCTCTTGCGGTCGACGTGGAGCGTGCAGCCGCGCTGATTGAAAAAATGGTGCCCTTTATGGCCAACAAAGACCTGAACATCCTCGCAAGCAATTTTACATCGAAATATGATAACCCATTTTCAGATATGATGCTTCCGATGTTTATCGAAAACCGTGCGCTTTTCTACAACAATCAGATCATGATCTCTCTGAACCTGCGCGCGATGGACGCCGACTTCGGCGTTCTGCCTCCCCCGAAATTGAACGAGGCGCAAGATTCCTACCTTTGCCCCGTCAACACCTGGTGGAGCACCTTCGCCGTTGTGCCCAAAACTAATACCGACCTCGAAATGACCGGCCATGTGCTTGAGGCGATGGGCTACCACAGCCAGCAGATATTAACGCCCGCTTTTATCGACACGACCGTGCGCCATAAAGCGCTGCGTGACGAGGATTCCTCGAACATGCTAAACCTGATCTTCGAAAACCGGGTGTACGACATCGCAAACATATACGATTTCGGCGGCGTGCAGTCGCTTTTCTCGCAGATGGTAACCTCCGGCGCCACTAATTTCGCCTCAAGATACGCAGCACTGCAGAAAAAAGCCCAGTCCGAAATCGACAAACTGATGCAAAAACTGGAACAGGAAAGCTAAATACGAAACGTCCCCGCAGGTTTCGTTGTGGGGATTTGTTTGCCTTATCCGATTTCGCCCGCAAAAAAACAGGCCGCAAGTTTTTCGCTTGCAGCCTGTTTTTTACATTTGGCGGAGAGGGTGGGATTCGAACCCACGTGCGCTTGCGCGCAAACTGATTTCGAGTCAGCCCCGTTATGACCACTTCGATACCTCTCCGTATAGAGACATATCCGCTGTCGGTTATATATTATAGCACATTCTTTTTGATTTTGCAAGCCCCAAAATTAAAAAAATCTGTTGTAAAATCCGGCCCGGGCATGTATAATATTAAGTCAGTGGTCGAAAAAATTGCCGGAGGGTATCAAGTGAAACAAATCGGTATTGGGATTGTCGGGTTCGGCTCCATGGGCAAAACCCACTCCTATGTTATAGAGAACCTTAAATACTTTTACAATCCGCTCGGGTTCGACGCGCGCGTGGTGAGCGTCGCAACCGCACATGTCGAAACGGCTCGCGCCGCCGCAGATTTGATCGGATGCGAGCCTGCGTCGAGCCTTAACGAGATTATCGCTCGTCCCGACGTCGACGTGGTCGACATTTGCACTCCGAACATTTACCATTACGATATGCTCAAGAAAGCTATCGCAGCGAAAAAGCATATATACTGCGAAAAGCCGCTGTGCATCACGCCCGAGCAGGCCGACGAGGTGGCAGAGCTTGCCGGGCGTGCCGGTATCCGCGCACAGGTTGTGTTCCACAACCGCTTCTTCCCCGCGAGGCAGCGCGCCAAACAGCTTGTCGACGAGGGCCGGCTGGGCAGGGTGTTGTCGTGTCCGAGCGTGTATCTCGACTCGA
>DGDL01000002.1 GCA_002385415.1 Clostridiales bacterium UBA3953 | reverse complement strand
GTAGTGTCGGCGTCAAGCGTGGTTTCGGGCTCGGCAACCGTATCGGCCGCTTTTTTTGCCTGTTCGGCACACGCGATGCATGAAAATGAAATAACTGATGCGAGCAGAAGACTTATCACGCGCTTTAGCATAATTTTGAAATAGTGCCCAAGTTAGTTTTGCGCGGCCGGCCTACCGCGCCGGGCACCGGCCTCCTTTCTGCCGATTCATATTATTAACTGGTTGCTCAAATTCTACCATCAGCGCCCCGATTTGTCAATCATTTTTTGCATTGTTTTAATAAATTTTTGAAGATCGGGCTAAACTTTTTCATGCAAACTCGCTGACCGGAGCATATACCCGGGAAAGAAAAAAAGCGGCTCCGACCGGCGAAGCCGCTTGCCATTTTTTCGCATAAAAATACAGGACACTCGCACCCGAATGTCCTGTGATATGGAGCGGGTGACGGGAATCGAACCCGCACAACCAGCTTGGAAGGCTGGGATTCTACCATTGAACTACACCCGCTTACATGAGCCAGTATATTATACCACAGCCAGACCCTTTTGTCAAGAACTTTTTGAGGCGCCGAGTTATTTTTCCAACATGCTGCTGCAAAAATCGCGGGCAGCGGGAATAGCGACAAATTATTTGTGAATAGTCTCCAAGCATTTTTTTAATTTCCGACGCGATATTGCCGATTTCGCAAAATTTTTATTGTAAAAATAGATTTTAGTTGACAATAGTTTTGCAATGATGTATAATAGCACGAAATGCGCGGATTTCAACATCATACGCGAGAGGATGACTTTATGAACAATCAAATTGTTGGATACCTTCCAGACGAACGACCTGCTTTAGGCAAGCTTCTGCTTTATGCCATTCAGCAGGTCATTGTTATGTTCCCAGCCACCGTCACTGTGGCATTGATTACAGGGTTTCAAGTTTCTACAACGGTTTTTGCCAGCGGCCTTGCCACCATCTGTTTCATACTCATAACCGGCCGCAAAATTCCGATGTATTACGGTTCGAGCTTTGCTTATCTGACCGCAATAGCCGGACTTGTAACAAGCGAATCAATCATGGCAAAACTGTCGCCTGATGCGCTTGCACAGCTCGAGGCTTGGAAAGCCGGAACATCCGCAACCTTGCCGACAGAAGCAATCCAATACGCACAGTTCGGCATCGTTATGTCCGGTTTGGTATCAATTGCAGCCGGACTTGTTATAAAATTCAGCGGGCCAAAAGCTGTTGAAAAAGTGCTTCCGGCAACTATCACCGGCCCCATCGCAATGATTATCGGTCTGACGCTTGCGGGTAACGCACTTAAGGACGCTTACACGCCTTCTGTTACCTACACCGGTCCTTCCGGTTTGATTTGGCTCGTTTCGCTTGCCACGCTTCTTTCGACAATTTTCTTCTCGCGTTACCTGAAAGGGTTTCTCGGACAGCTTCCGCTTCTGCTCGGAGCCGCCGTCGGGTGCCTTGTAGCGGGGCTCATTTATCTCATCGGCGGCGAAAGCTACAGCCTCTTCAACATCATGCCTGTTGAGACAGTTGTATCAGCCTCGGCATTTAAGCTTGGCGACGGCTCGTTCTTCGCGCTTCCCGCATTCTCGCTGCCCAAATTCTCGCTTGAAGCGGTGGTCGCGATTATGCCCATAGCCATCGCCACAATTCCCGAATCTACCGCGCATATTTACCAGCTCGATATATATGTAAACGACATTGCCCGCCGTAAAGGCAAAGGCAATTACGACCTTGCCAGCAAACTTGACCGCAACCTCATCGGTGACGGTATCGGCGACATGATAACGGGACTGATAGGCGGTCCCGCAGGTACAAACTACGGCGAAAACATCTCCACGATGGCTATTACAAAGGTATTTTCCATATATGTTCTTATCGCGGCTGGGATTTTCGCAATGGTAATCGCCTGCTTCACGCCACTTATTCAGGCAATATACGCTATCCCGACAGCGGTAATCGGCGGACTTGAGATATACCTGTTCGGTGCAATAGCGGCACAGGGTATCGCAATCATGATTGACAACCGCTGCGACATGTTCTCTGCCAAGAACATCGCCGTTATCTCCACGATTATGGTAATTGGCCTCGGTGGACACTACGCTTTCGGCGGCAACATCCCCTTCCCCGGATTTGCTGGCGGTATCCCCTGCATTGCCGGCGCCGCAGTATTCGGAATAATCCTGAACCTGCTGCTCAGTATCGGCGAAAGCAAAGAGCCGGCAGACGCCAAAAGCGAATAAAACAGATACACGGGCACACCCGGCATATACATGTTCTATACGCCGGGTGTTTTTCCGCGCATTTTGCCGGTATCTGTTTGCGCGATATTACCAATCGATATGCTCTGCCGCGGTTTGTTCATGTTGATTACTCCGGAATTTTATCGTGCCGGTTGAAATTTTCTTTTGATATGCTATAATTGACATAATACCGGACAGGGAGAATGCCATGTTAAACGTGAGAAAACGCATATACGGCATAACGGTCGCGGCACTGCTTTGCGCTATAGGCATCTTAATACCGCTTGTATCGCCTATCAAAGTTGTGCTCGAGCCGGCGTCATTTACACTGGCAAGCCATGTGGCGATATTTATCGCGATGTTTATCTCGCCGCTGACGGCGGTGTTCGTGACCATCGGTACGACGCTCGGATTTTTCCTTGCCGGCTTTCCGCCGGTGGTCGTGGCACGTGCGGCATCGCACATTGTGTTCGCGACTGTCGGCTCGCTCATGCTTGCCCGCAAGCCCGCGATAATCGACTCGTTTAAAAAGGCAACGGCCTTTTCGTTTATAGTATCCCTCATTCACGGAGTATGCGAGGTCATTGTGGTTTTACCCTTCTATTTTCTCAACCTCATGACGTCAGCATATTATGACAAAGGCCTTTTCGTTTCGGTTATCCTGCTTGTCGGTGTGGGCACCGTAGTCCACAGCATGGTCGATTTTTACATAGCTTATGCCGTTTGGCGTCCGATCCGAAAAATTACCGGAGCCGGAAAAGCGGTCGTTGAGTGAATTTGAAGATAAATATACCGCGCGCAGCTTTTTGCTACGCGCGGTTTTTTGTTTTTCAGCCGCCAGCCGGGCAGCATGTGTCAGGCATCGGCGGGAGGATTTATCTTTTTCGCGAGCCTGCGCAGCGCATAAGAAACCGCGCTTCCCGAAGCTACTGCAACAAGCGACAAAACCGCTTCCGGGATGGTTTTTGGCAGCCCCGGGAAAATGCTGACCAGCGACCCGCACATAAATCCAAGCACTATAAGATAACCGAGCCCGCACCATTTGCGGAAAACGTATTTTGTCACGCGTGAAAACAGTATCATTCCGCAGACAAAGCATATCGCGAACGGCGCAACGGTCGGCACGTCGAAGTCGGCGGCAGCACCAAGCAGCGGCTCGTAAACGCCCAGCATCATGAGTACCATTGACACGCTCATACCCGGCATCATGCTTGTTATACCCGCAATCGCGCCCGAAATCGGATAGTACAGCCTGCCGGACAGCTGTTGAGCTGAGGTGCCGACCGGAAGGACCACGTCGAATTTTGCCATCAGACCGACGGACAATGCCAATGCAAAAGCAGCCGCAGTTCCGATGGCGTATACAGGCTTTACAACACCCGCTTTCGCCTCTGCCGCGACGGTCGGTATACTGCCTGCGATAAGGCTTATAAACAGCAGGTATGCGGGTATGGTGTAGTGCTCGAACAGCAGGCGCAGCAGCTGCAGCAGCGCTATCATCGAAAGCCCCGCACCGATACACATGGGCAATAGATACGCAACGTTCTTCCAGAAATTCTTAAACGGGTTTGAGATAATCTCGATTAGGTCGTCGTATATGCCCATAACAACAGCCATAATGCTGCCACTGATGCCCGGAGCTATCACGCTGATACCGAGCAGGACGCCGCACAGCATTCTATAAAAGAAGTTTTTCCTTGATTTTTGTTTTTCAGCCGCTATATCGCTCATCAGCCGCCCCCTCACCGGCTCAGTTTGCAGTTCCTATAAGATTGAGCCGGGTAATGTCGCTGTGGTTAACAAACGAGTCGATGCTGTATAAAAACAGCACTCTGTCATACTCGCTTATGTCAAAATAGTGGTCGAACGTTCTGTTTACATAGCGCAAGTCAACAAGTGTCACCTGCGAGAAGTTTTCAAGCAGCATGGGCGCCATGCAATGCGCATACGAGTCCTTAAATATAAGAAGCTTACCCCCGCCCGAATTGCCGTATACGGTTATCGCCGGCTGGTTTTGGCCGAGAAAGTAGGCATACTTGTCCTTTTTGTCAAGGAACTCGCTGAAATACATGCTGTCATATGATCTCGCCGTTACGCCGTTTGAAATATCACAGCGCACCGGCCCCGAGTATACGTAAGCCTCAATATAGTCGCTTTTTATAAATCGCACGCCCGAGGTCGAGTAAAGCGTACCTTTGAAGTCGTCGCTCACTCTATTGGCCTTGTACTCGACGGGAGTGATGCCTGCCGTTTCGCAGTAGGCTTTGTATGCAATGTAGGCACCCCAACTTGTCCAGTGGTGGTCGGTGCGATAGTATATATACTCGTATTTATGTTCCTTTAAGGCTTCGCCGACCGGCACGCAAACCGCATCGTCGATGTTTGAATAAATTAGCTCGATTTCTGCGCTTTGATTCCAGGGCGAGGCAAATCTCGGCAGCTTATATGCCTGCACCTCTGCCGCGCTCGGGACTATCATGATCTCCGCAGGGAGTCCCGTCACCTTTGTAAAATTGTTTATCGCCTTGATGTTCCCGGCGACATATTCGCGATTGGGCTCGTCAATTGAACCAATAAGCGCGTCCGAGCAAATGTAAACGCCGTTGCTTTCGCGCTTGCCCATGGCATACTCGAGCACGCTCTGCATGCTAATCCAAAAATCACGCGCGACAAACCGGTCGTTTATATAATCTTCCACGCCGAGCATAAACCTGCCCTCGAGCAGGTCTTCGGTCGTGTACCGCGGAAACTTCGCAAGATAGCGGTTCTCGTTTTCGGAAAAATCCGATGTTGGTTTCACGAGATTATAGGCTGCCGTTGCCAGCCACAAAAAGATAAACGAAGCGAAGAATATTTTATTGAAGGTCAGCTTGTTTTTTTTCATCTTAACCCGAAAAGCGGTGCTATACCGTTGTTGTTAGAACCTGAAATACAGGAATGGATTGTAGGTGCTGTTAACGAGATAGGCAACGCAGCTTGCGAAAACCGCCGTGTAGACCGCGGTTGTGCCGATCCAAACCGGTTTTTTCTCGCTTGTTTCGGTCCGCTCGATAATTTTCTTGAAGTGGGGCGTTGAAAAATACGCGGCGGCAAGGAAGATCAGTCCGTACCCGAGCAGGTAATACAGCGACTGTGAGTTCCAAAGCGGAGAGCCGTCAAGCCCGAACATACCGCGCAGATACGCGCCCATCGAGCCGAGGTCTTCGAAATAAAAGATCACCCAGCCGACAATAACCAGAAGCAGCGAGTAAACGTGCTGTATGACGGCGGGCAGTTTTTCGAGCAGGTTGCCGTACAGATACTTTTCGGCAATCAGTATCAGCGCGAAGTATAGCCCCCAGAAAATAAAATTCCACGATGCGCCGTGCCAAAATCCCGTCAGCGCCCAGACAATAAGCAGATTGAGTATATGTCTCGGTTTTGAAACACGGTTTCCGCCAAGCGGGATATATACATAGTCGCGGAACCATCCCGAAAGCGTGATGTGCCAGCGCCGCCAGAACTCGGTTATGCTGCGCGATATATACGGATAGTTGAAGTTCTCATCAAACGTAAGCCCGAATATGCGCGCAAGCCCGATAGCCATATCCGAATAGCCCGAAAAATCAAAGTATATCTGAAAGGTATACGCGATTATCCCTATCCAGTACAGCAGCACCGACGGCTCGCCGGCTTGTCCTGCGGAGATTTTGCTCCAAATAAAGCCGACGTTGTTGGCAATGAGCACCTTCTTTGCAAGTCCCACTGTAAAGCGCCTCATCCCCGCCGATAGGCTGTCCAGCGTCAAGAGATGGTCGTCGAGGTCGTCTTCGACGGTGACATAGCGGACAATCGGCCCGGCGATTATCTGCGGAAACAGCGTCGTATAGGTCAGATAGTGGTAATAGCTCTTTTCACAACTTGTTGTCCCGCGATAAACGTCGATGGCATACGAAATCGACTGGAACGTGTTAAAAGAAACGCCGATGGGCAGGATTATGTTCACCTTTATATGGTCCCATCCTGCAAGTGCGGCGACGTTTCCGACAAAAAAGTTTGTATATTTAAAGAAAATCAATACCGACAGGTTCGCAAGCACCGCAATAAGCATGAAAATCCGGCGTTTTTTGTCGTCTGCGCGGTATTTTTCCATAAGACGCCCGCAGACATAATCCACAACCGACAGCAGCAGCATTATGGGCAAAAATCTTATCTCGCCCCATGCGTAAAACACAAAGCTGCCGATTATCATTACCAAGTTTTTCAGCTTTTCCGGCACAATGCGGTAAAGAATTACAAGCGCCGGAAGAAAATAAAACAAAAAAATTACACTGCTAAAAACCATAAAGTGCTATCTATCTGTTTTGTCCGTCTCGCCGGCACAATACCTGCCGTCCAGCAGCTCAAAGCCTATCCCGCTAAACCGCTCCGCCATTTATACGACCGCCCGGCAACGAGAGTGAGATGAGCAAAACCGCCGAAAGGACAATTCTTACTCCGAATCTATTTTTGACATGGCAAAAAATTCGCGTCTTGCGCTATCACCGCACACGCGATAAAAAAGAAACGGGAGGAACGATTAAACCTCCCAAAACTGATTGGGAATTTTCACAGCTATAATTATACAACACAAGCAAACTAAACGCAATGGCAATAATGTAAACTTTTCCGCCCTAAGCGCCCTAAATGAGGTATATACCGGGTACTGTCATTAAGTTCCGTGTTTTCGTCGTTTTCAATGCCGAAATATACGCGATAAGCTTTTTTGGCTTGCCTGCGCCTCTGCTGCAAAACCAGTCCCCGCGCCAGTCCCCACTTTGAGTGTCAAAAGATACCCCAAAAAGTCCAAATTTAAAGCCTTCACAACTTAAAGTTTGTTATGAAAAACAAAGAAAAAAAACCAGCGAGATAGGCTGTTTTTCAGCTTATCTCACTGGTTTGCGTCCTACAACTGCTCTTTTCATCATGCTGTTAAATGCCGCTTTTAAGTGAGATACAAATGATTTGCTTTTGTTCTTATGTTTTAATAAAAAAGCTTGAATCTCGATTGGTGTTATGTCCTGCACGGCTCTATTGCCAAAATGCGGTATGATATAATTATTGAACGCTCAACTTATATTGGCATGTTGCAAAGGCACGGCCAAAACAGCCGGCAACTTTCTGTGGAGGTATGCAGAACTTTCGTTTGAGCGCGGTGTCAAAGAAATTCAAATTAGACTTTTAAAGGAAAAACTATCGACTATCGCAGAAGAACTTTCGGCTTTGGAACGCAATTTCGGATAATTAATTAACTTCAAACTTTTATCGACTTTCGCGCTCAAAAACTCTCGCGACTTTTGCTTGCGACTTTCGCGCAGGTTTTCGCGCAAAAACTAACACCGAAACCGCCCCGGCTTTACAACAGTAGAACCGAGGCGGTTTTTGTTATTGTCTACAAGTGTAAAATTAGTAAAAACGTCCACAATGCCGCGGCCGTGGTTGTGTCGGGTATATTGTGTGCCATGAGCACCATATAACGCCGCAGGAAGGCCATAGCGCGGCGAAAACGGCGCGGGTATATAAAAAAGGGATATATACCAAAATAAAAACGGCGCTACGTCCGTTATACGCGGCCATAGACGCTTGGATAAAAAAATAAGCCCGCGCAGGCCATGCGCAGGCAAAAAGAAAAGCCCGCCGGAGCGGGCACGGATTAGCGGTCTTTTTTAACAAGCTCCGCTAATACTAGGATTGGCAAGAGTAAAATTATTATGATATATGACATACTATCCCTACTCGTTGTTGTCGTCGAGTTTGACGGCCTTGTAAATCCACTGGATATTGTATCCGTCGTCAGTCGTATATCCGACGGATCCGTCGATCGCTGCAACATAATAACCGTCAGTATCGTAGTCGGTGGTTGGGGCGTTATACAGCTCCGCTAATAGATTATCAATGCTCCAATACATTGCGCCGTCGTCGAGCAGTAGGCCGTCGCGCTCGACGATTGGTTGCACGGCTTTGACGGCCTCATATAGTGTCTTGTGTTGGGTTGCCATGATATATACCTCCGTATCCGTATGTATTAGTTTGCCCGGGCTTGTGACCGGGCCGCCGCATTACCGGCGGCGTTCGCCGCCGTCACTCTGCGTGGCTAATGTTATTTTATATTGTGTTTGTTGGCGGTGTCAAGCGTTACCTAATGCTTTCGTAGTATGCCTCAAAAATATCGTCTATTTCGTCGCATACTTCGCGCGGGAGCCATGCCTCGGCGTGATCTGTGTCCCAGTAACCCGTGACATATCCGCGGCGCGTGTCAATGTAGATATTAGGACCGCCCAGTGTTACGGCGATATGTGCGCCCAAATACTCGCCGCGGGTACTTATAATATACTCAACGTCTAATGCATTGGTAAAATAGCTATATAGATCAAAGTCTTCATTGTATGCCGCAGTTTCGGCGGCTTCATCTTCGGCCGGGTTGCCTTCATAGCGCCTGATTAATTCTTTTGCGATATTTTCGCACATTTCTTTTAATTCTTTCATTTTTTTCTCTCCCCTATATTGTTTCTCCCTTCCTGCTGTATATAAAGGGCGCAAACTCATTAGTTAAGCATCTTAACGAGTTAAAAGAAGCAACAGGCCAATTATCGGAAGGTACAGGAAATAAACTTTCGTCTTTGGCAAAAGGATTAAAAGAATTGGCTTCTGTGCCAAAGCCGCAAATTAGCACTACACTGGCTAAGCAAATAGTAAATTTTGGAACAGCCGTTCAAATAATTAAGGGAATTGATTTTGCGTCATTGACGCAGCTTTCTGCTGGATTAAACGCATTAGCTTCTGTTAAAAATCCCGAAATTTCACCAGCAGTTGCTCGGCATATTGAAGCAATAGGAAATTCGGTACTGACATTAAAAGACATAGATTTTAGTATTATGCCAGCGTTGGCTGATTCTCTGCGCTCATTAGATGGTATACAAAATAGCAATTTAGGTAACATTATCAACCAATTAAAAAAAGTGCCCGAAATCGCTACAAATATAGCTAATTCAGGCATTTCTACATTTGCAGAAAATATCAGACAATTAGTTGAAGCACTTGCTCCGCTTGGAACAATAGGTAAAAGCAATCTTAATTCTGTTCTCAATCAGCTTAAAAAAATTCCGGAAATCACCGAGCAATTACATTCTGAAAAGATTGCGGAATTTGCCGCCAAAATTCGCGAAGTTACTGAAGCTGTGCGCCCGCTTGCCACAGAAATGGAAAAAGTGTCACGCGGGTTTAGCGCATTGCCGACACAGATTCAAAAGGTTATAAATGCCAACGCGCGGCTTAAAACGTCTAATACCAAGACCGCGTTTAGCTTTAATATGCTTGCGATGCGCTTTGGTATTCTTCTTGCGGCTGCAACTCGAATAGCGCGTGTGATGGGCAAGTGGATTGATAAAAGCTCGCAATATGTAGAAGATTTAAACCTGTTTACTGTTGCAATGGGCAAATATGCCGACGAATCGAAAAGATATGCACAGAAACATTCTTAAAGCCTGAAAATTTGGATATTGAATTTAACTGGGGCGATTTTCTGATCGCGGGCATGTTGCCGGGCGTTGGAGCGCTTATCACTTTTATAAAGTCAATTGGCGCGCGCGGCGGCGAAGCATTTTTAAATAGTTGGATAGAATACTTTACCAATAATGACCCGCTTGGTAAATTAATTGACCTTGTATTACTTAGTCCGTTAACCTTCCCGTTTGCACTCAAACATTTTGCGGAAACCGGCGAAACGCTTGGTACAACGCTTTCCAAGTCTATTTCAGAAGCTTTCCAAAAATTCACAATTGAACTAAAGGAGAAGATAGCGAATTGGTGGGAAAACGATATAAAACCGTGGTTTACTAAAGAGCGTTGGATAAAGTTGTGGGACGATGTTAAGAGCGGTATATCTGAAACCATTATTAATATAGTTGATAATGATAAAACAACATTTGCTGAACTGCCGGAACGGATAGGATATGAGCTTGGATTAATAATCGGCAAAATAGCAAGATGGTGTAGTGATGTAATAAACACCGTTAAGACTGAAGTGCCTAAAATAATTGACAACATTGTAAAATGGTTTGCTGAACTTCCGAATAAAATTTTAAATGCTATTAATAAAGTTAAAGATACAATTATTACTTGGAAGGACAATGTTATTAGATGGGTTAATACTGAATTGCCTAAGATTATAAATTCTATTATTGATTGGTTTAAAAAATTGCCTGAGGCACTTGTTAATGTTGGCAAAAACATGATTAAAGCCATCTGGAACGGTATGGTTTCTGTTGGTACATGGTTAAACGAAAAAATAAAAAGCCTTTTTGGTTCCTTGTGGGATGCTGTAAAAGGTTTCTTCCAGGGCTTTGCTCAAGGTTTTTCTGAGGGGTATGATCCAATTCCTACATATGCAAAAGGCGGTTTTCCAGAACGTGGTCAATTGTTTATTGCCAATGAAACCAATGTGCCCGAAATGGTTGGTGTAATAGGCGGTCGCACTGCCGTAGCAAATAACGATCAAATTGTAGAAGGCGTAGCTCGAGGCGTTTATGAGGCGGTAACGGCTGCGCTAAACAACAATTCTCAATCCAATATACATGTAACACTTGAACTTGATGGCAAAGTGCTGTATGACAGCGTAGTAGCCGAGGACAAAAATAACGCCCGGCGAACCGGGCGTGCGTTATTAGCTTATTAAATCATATTCGATCATATTCAATTGCGGAATGGTAATTAATTGTCCAAATAATGATTCATATGTAATTAATCCATTCAATTTTCCGTATGCTATAATTTTATCCCCTTCTAATAGCCTGGGTTCTTGTTCTTGACGATTATAGCTAATATAAACGACATCATTGGACACAAGAGCAAGGCGCATGTCAATTTGGTTACTAACAGATGACTCTACCACTTGTATAATTTTGCCAACAAATTTGACATATCGGCCTTTATATTGTTCTGGATAACGTGCTATTTCATTGTATGAAAACTCTTGGCAGGCTTCTCTTAATTCTTGACCGTGCAGCAATGAATCGGGGCTATTATCAGTGTTTTTGGAATCATAAGCGAGCGGAGCTATTACTATCATAAATAAGCTTAATATAAGGCAAACAAACAAACCTGTTTTGGGCTGTTTCTTAATAATGGCAATTATCAAAGCTATTATGTAAATGGGAGCGGCAAGACCGCCCAAAAACAAAAACCATACTGCGTTTTGGGCAAGCAAAGACATTAAACAGCCCAAAACCAAAACTATTATTGTAATCTTTAACCATACAGGCGTACGAGTTCGTGTGCGTTTGCGCAAATTGCTATTGTGATCTGCTTGAGATATATTGTTCACATTATCACACTCCTGTCTCTTATACACATCTCCC
>DGDL01000083.1:10757-37493 GCA_002385415.1 Clostridiales bacterium UBA3953 | reverse complement strand
TGTCTATGCCATTCTGCTTTCCGCAATCGGCTCGGCGCTGCTATTCAGCAGCCGCGCCTCGTCCGGCGGAACCGACATCGTGGCGCTGATTTTCAGGAAATTTACATCCGTCGATACCGGCAAAGCGCTTTTTGTGTCCGACTTTTTTATTGCATCGTCGGCATTTCTCGCATACGGCGTGAAAATCGGGCTGTTTTCCCTTTTGGGACTGTTTATGAAATCATTTCTCGTTGACAGCGTGCTCGAGTCAATCAACCTCGGCAAATATTTCACCGTTGTAACCGACAATCCGGAGCCGATAAAGCGATATATAATCGAAGAATTGGACCGCAGCGTCACCGAAATCGAATCGACGGGCGGCTACACTCACAACAAAAAGACGCTTCTGCTTGTTGTATGCAAGCGTATCGAGGGCGCGCGTCTCCAGCGCAAAATCCGCGAGCTTGACCCGCAAGCGTTTTTTGCCATAACAAACACAAGCGATATTGTCGGGCGGGGTTTCAGGCAGGAATGAAACCTTTTGTGCCCAGCTGAATACGGGGGGAACGCGTTGCAAAAACGCTGCCCCCGTTAAATTTGGCTTTTTGAGGTGATTATATATGTTCGGATATGCAAAATTCAAAGACAGAGACGAGCTATACGCGCTTTGGCGGCACTGTTTTGACGATTCGCCGGAATTTACAAACTGGTTTTTCACAGAGCGCTTTTTGCCGCACTACTGTGCGGTATGGGTGGAAGGCGGCCGAATTGTCTGCGCGGCACACTCGCTGCCGGTGCACGTACGCGTGCGCGATGCCATACTGCCGGCCGCGCTTGTAGCCGGCGTCGCGACGTTGCCCGAATATCGCGGTCGCGGCATCATGCGAGCAATGCTGACCGAGCATCTGCGGCGCCTGCGCTCGCTCGGGACCCCGCTTGTCGTATACCGGCCGGTGAACTTTGCAATTTACCGCTCGCTTTGCCATTATCCGGTTGCGGACAAGTCCTTTATTGCTCTTCCCTCCTCCGCTCCGCAGCCCGAGCCGATGCCGGGTATCGAGACAAGACTGGTCGACGCGGAAAAAGCGCTGGATGCGCTCTTCAGTGTGTATGTGCGCGCCACCGAGCGATACAGCGCATGCATTGTGCGCTCATTTGCCGACTTTGCGCTCAAATACCGCGACTATGCCGCCGACGGCGTAAAATGCGCCGCGGCATTTCGCGACGGCTCAATCGTCGGATACAGCTTTTTCACCGGGGCGGCCCGGGGAATCGAATGTCCCGAAACACTTGCGTTCGAGCATAGTGCATATCCTGCCCTGATTTCAATGGTTGCCGAGGCCGCCGGCAGCCACGACATAACGGTTTCACTGCCGCCCGATGTTTTTGAGGGGGAGATGGCGCCTCCCGTCCCGGAAGGCGCAACGCTCGCGACTGTTGAGCGCACCGCCGCGGGTGTGACCGATGTCTGCTCCCTGCTGCGCGCGACGAGAGCCGATGGGTATGCCGTTGAGGTGCTCGACCCCGTGCTGCCCGAAAATCGCGGTGTCTACGATATAAGCGGCGAGCCGACAAACGCGCCCCCGCGCCTGCGCCTTGACAGCGGCAGGCTGGCACAGCTTGTTTTCGGATACAGGTCTGCAGCCGAGCTTATCGCGCAGGGCGAAGCGACGCCGCTCGACCGTACTGCCGCGGCAGAACTGGACGCACTGCTTCCCCGCCGCGCCTGCTATTGCATTGACGAATATTGAATTTTACCATGCAAATATCGGGCATGTTTTTACATTTTGTTTATAGTATTCGAATGACGGGCGTGCTATAATATGCAAAAAGCAATATCAAACCGGCTACTTGGAGGCTTATATCATGAACAGATATATAGGACACCCCAGGCAGCTTTTTGAGGCGAGAGAGTATATAATGGCCGGCGGCAAAGCCGCCGGCGTTCGCGCCGTTGACGTTTGGAACGGTGCGGGCCTGCATTTCACGGTGCTTGCCGACCGCTGCCTTGACCTTTACACCGTACGCTATAAAAACCGCAACATGTCCTTTCTCACTCCCACAGGCGTGGTCGCTCCCGAGTATTACGACGACCGCGGAGCCGGCTGGCTGCGCTCTTTTGCGGGAGGGTTTCTGACCACCTGCGGACTTCAGAATATTGGCGTTGCGGACAACTCTGACGATACGCTCTCGATGCACGGGCGCATCGCCAACACACCCGCCGAAAACCTGTGCGTTTGCCTTTCACCCGAAGAGGACGCGGTGGAGATTTCGGGCATAATGCGCGAGGGCGTCCTTTTCGGCGCAAAGCTCAAAATGGAGCGCACGATAAAGTGCCGTGCCGGCGCAGACGAAATTGAGCTGACCGACGTCATAACCAACCTTGGATACGAGCGCGTGCCCATCTCGATGCTCTATCACTTCAACATCGGCTACCCGCTGCTGTCCGAGACGGCAGAGATTGTTATTCCCGCCATAAAAACCGATCCGCGCGACGAGCATGCGAAAAAGGGTCTTGATGAATGGGACAAGGTGCTGCCGCCCCAGCCCGGATGGGTCGAGATGTGCTATTACCACACCCTGTCCGAAAACACATTCGGCATAGACAACCCCGCGATAAGCACCCGCATGCGCATATCCTTTGAGTCGGACGGGCTGCTCGACAGGCTTGTCCAGTGGCGCCAACTTGGAGAGGGAGACTATGTCACCGGGCTGGAGCCAGCCTCGTGCACGCTTGACGGGCGTGCAGATGCCGTGGCAAACGGCTCGCAAAAGTATATCGACGCCGGCGGGACATACCGCAACCACTTTAAAATCACCTTTTCGGAGATTTGACGGTCGTGTCTGATAAAATTAAGAAAAGCAACACGTCCGAGCAAAGTTTCAGCCGCAAGTTTATGTACGATATACTCTATCCGTTCGGGCTTATATCCACCGCGGTTATTCTTTTGATGGCGCTGCTTGCGGAGCTGACGAAAGTCGATGCCGAATACAAACCCGCGCTGACTTTGCGCAACGTGGTTATTATCCTTGTATTTTGCTTTTTCTTCGCGCTTGCAAACCGAATATTTTATAGCAAGACCATGGCTTTCGGCGCGAAAGTTGCGCTCCACGGTCTTGCACTTACAGCCGACTTTATAGTAACAGGCATTTTTTTCAGCGGCTACTATAGGGCAGGAACATCTGCCGTCGCGATAATCGCGATTTTTGTCGCTGTATACCTTATGGTGGCGCTTGTTGCGGCAATAATAAGATATGCGGTAAAACGCGCGAAGGCTGAAAACTCACATTATAAACGACAATTTTAAGTGACAGGAAATTATGACGAATAAACCCAAAAGAAACGATTACGACCAGCTATTTAAAGTTGTGGTTATTGCGACGGTAGTGGCGCTTGCGGTGCTGCTTATATTGCTTCTCGCGTTTTTTGCGACCGGCGCACTGCAAGGCAAACAGCCGGACGACGGCATCGTGATAATCACAGGCGACGATTCAAGCACAACAGACACCGAAACGCCAGCCGTCGAAACCACCGCCGCGACCGCGGCACCCGAAACCGAGCCCGGCCCTGAGACAGAGGCCGACACCGAGCCTGACACCGAGTCTGAGCCTGCCATAGCCGAGCCTATGGAGACCGAGCCGGTTGATATAAAAGAAGACCCGTCGGACATACCGCGCTACATGGGACTTGACGGAATCGAAAAAGAGTTTCCCGGCACCGTGCTGGCTGAAACCGAAGATTTAGGCGACGAGTATCTGCGTCGCATTGTTTTCCTCGGCGACTCGCTGACTTATGGGCTGAAGGTCTACGGGCTGCTTGATGGCGGAAGAGACACAAAACAGGTCTGGGTGCCGTCAAACGGCACGCTGCTGCTCAGCAATGTCGCGGATGCCAAAATCCTGTTCCCCGATACGGGCACCGAAATCACGGTGCGCGAGGCGGTCGGCATCAAAAAGCCCGATATACTGGTCATAGCGCTTGGTATAAACGGCATCTCATTTCTCGGCGAAAACGATTTTACCACCCAATTTGCAAAACTTATTGGCGAGGTCAAAAAGCAAAGCCCCGACACGACTGTGATACTACAGTCTATGTTCCCTGTCGCGGCCTCATACGAACTGCAAAAATCCATAAACAACAATAAAATCTGCCGCGGCAACTACTGGATGGCCAAAGCGGCAAACGAAAACGGCGCGTATTTCCTTAATACGGCGGAAGTGCTGGTCGGTCCGGACGGCTATCTGCCTGAAGATATGCAAAGCGGTGACGGACTGCATCTCAGCATATCCGCATATAAAAAAGTGCTTGAATATATCAAAACGCACGGCGTGCCGCAAGAATAAAAAAACGGGATATTTCTGCGGTCATGCGCAGTTATCCCGTTTATTTTATATACGGAGGACATGCAGATGGAAAAGAATTTTACGTTTGACGGTAAGCCCAGCCGCGAAGTTTTAAACAACTACCTTTCGCGTGCCGTCACTCACTACGGAATAGGCTATGACAACGAGCTTACCTCCGATACATTTGAAGACGATTTGCGAATGCTGAAAAACGAAGGGGCTAAGTTTATCGGTCGCGCCGCCTTCATTTGGTCGCGCAGCGTGCCCGACGCGGAAGGGTTCGAGTTTACAAAAAAACGTATCGCCCGCGCGCACGAGGTCGACCCCGAATTTATCATGCAGGCATGCGTGTTCGAGTGCATTTACAAGCCGTTTGTCAATGAAACTCCCATACCGGCGTATGTATTCCGCGCGTTTGGGCTTTCGCCCGAGTCGCGCTGCTTCGATTTTGACAAAATGGCGATGGACGGCACCGCCGGCGCATGGGGCAGGCAGACTGCTGTACCCGACATCACAAAGACCGAGGCGAAAATGTGGTTCTACTATCGCGCCACAAAGTACATAGAAGCCGGCTGTGAGGGGATTCATCTCGGGCAGGTTTGCCTTATCGGTCGATATGACCACGACTTTTCACACTGGCGCGAGGTAATAGGCATGATTCGCGACTATGCCGCCGACCATGCCCGCCGTCACTATGTACTGATTGACGCCCACACGCTCGGCTGGCTGCGCCAGGACGAGACCATGTTCGACTACAACGCCTTCCCCATCCGTCTGAAAGAGCTGCCCGACCAGCCGATGAAGTGCATTTGCGAGGAAGGCTATCTCGACAGCATGTTCAACCCGCGCGACGGGCTCGCCCGCCCGTTCATCGTCGAGTTTGACAATTTCGGCATATCCGACGCGCCCGGCAAGCCGGACGTAAACTCGCATTTCGCATGGGGATACGACGAGATTACATGGTTTGCGCTGCAGCCGGACGAATACAGGCACGAGTTTTTGAATTACATCGTCGACTGGGTGAAGGCCCGCTATCCTGAAGGATGGGTGCAGATGCCGTCACGCCGCTGCCTTGCGGGAGGGCCGCGCTACAACTACAGCGCGAACACCGCATCGCCCGCATGCCCGCACGGCTGGTCGGACGAGGAGACGATAAAGGCCATTTTTGCACGCACTTGACTTTGCGTGCCGCCTGCTCATCGTGCTTGCATATTCGCGAAAACGAAAGCTGTTTAAGAATTTATAGCGTTTTCCGCCAAAGCTGATGTCGAATTTATAAAAATTCGGAATCAGCCGCGCTAAAGGAGATATACTAATGCAGGACAAAATTGTTGATTTAGGTAAAACGGTGCACCGGCTGTGCTCGGCTGACCCCGCCATAAAGGAAATACTCGCCGAGGCGGGATTTCGTGATATTTTAAAGCCCGGTATGCTTGAAACCGCGGGCAGATTTATGACAATCCCAAAAGGTGCAAAGGCAAAAGGCATAGACCTTGAAACCGTGAAACAGATATTCAAAGAGCGCGGATACACTGTAAAGGAGGACAACGCATGAGCGAGGAAATCAACAACAGGAAGTATCGCCAACAGGTTTTACTGGACTTGATACGCCAGCTCCACCAAGGCAAAAGCGTCGACGAGGTGAAAGACCGGTTTGCGACAGCGTTTGACGGCGTTTCTGCCGAGGAAATCGCCGCGGCCGAGCAGGCATTGATTGAAAGCGGCGTGCCGGTCGAGGAGGTCCAGCGGCTTTGCGACGTGCATGCGGCGGTTTTCGAAGGTTCAATAGAGGAAATTCACAGGCCGGCCGACCCGTCGGATATACCCGGCCACCCCGTCAACACACTGAAACGCGAAAACAGGGCCATCGAAAGACTTGTCGGTCAAATCCGCAGCCTGCTGGACAAACTCCCCGAGTCCGAGGACGAACTCAAGCAAAGGATCGAGCGGCTGACCGAAATCGACAAGCACTATCTAAAGAAAGAAAACCTCATATTCCCCTACATGGAACAGTATGGGATCACTGCGCCGCCCAAGGTCATGTGGGGCGTCGACGACGAAATCCGCGAGGAGCTTAAAACCGTTATCGAAAACCTAAAAGCAGGCGATGCGGCATCGCAGAAAGAGGCAATCCTTGCGGTTTTGAAGAAGATCGAGGACATGATCTTCAAAGAAGAAAGCATTATGCTGCCGATGCTGCTTGAAGTCTTGACGCAGGACGAGTGGAAGAAAATCGCACACGAAAGTGACGAGTTTGGTTACTGCCTCATAAGCAGCGTTCCGGTCTGGAGCCCCACCACCGGCGAGGAAGCCCGGCAAGTCCAAAAAGAAGCGCGTGAGCCGGGCGTGATAAACCTGCCCACAGGCGTGCTCAAGGTGGAGGAGCTGGTGTGCCTGCTCGATACCCTGCCCGTCGACATTACCTTCGTCGGCAAAGACGAAACGGTGAAGTATTTCTCGCAGAGCAAGGAGCGTATTTTCCCGCGTACAACGGCGATTATCGGGCGCAAGGTCGTCAACTGCCACCCGCCGGCAAGCGCTCATATAGTTACAAAGATTGTCGAGGATTTTAAAAGCGGCAAAAAAGACCACGAGGATTTCTGGATCGAAGCGGGCGAAAGGTACATTTTAATCCGCTATTTCGCCGTCAGAAACAAAGAGGGCGAATTTCTCGGCGTACTGGAGGTAACGCAGGACATAAAGCCTCTTCAGGAGATAACCGGCGAAAAGCGGCTGCTGTCCGACTAAAATAAATTTCCGCATAGTAATCACCCCGCATCGGCGTCAGTCTGCCGATGCGGGGCATATTTTGCGGTTAAATGTCGCTTGCGCTTATTTTGTTATCTGAACTTCAACAAGCCTGCCGCCGACGTATTTTTCGCGCAGCTTCGGCTTTTCGATTTTGCCGGTGGGGTTGCGCGGCACTTCGTCGAATATATACTTGCGCGGGCGCTTGTAGCGCGGGAGCACCGAGCAAAATTCGGCCAGCTCCTCCTCGGTGCACTCCTCGCCGTCGCGCACCGATACGATTGCGGTGGCTATCTCGCCCAGCCGATCGTCAGGTATGCCAATCACGGCGACATCCTTGACTTTCGGGTGTGCGCGCAGGTGATCCTCTATCTGGACGGGATAGATATTCTCGCCGCCGGATATAATAACGTCTTTTTTGCGGTCTACAAGATAGATAAACCCGTGCTCGTCCATGCGAGCCATGTCACCGGTGTAAAGCCAGCCGTCGCGCAGCACCTCGGCCGTCGCAGCGGGGTTTTTATAGTACTCGACCATGACGCCCGGGCCGCGGACGGCAAGCTCGCCGACCTCTCCGACAGCGACTTCGGTTCCGTCGTCTCGGACAATCTTGGTCTCCCACATGTGCCCTGCCTTCCCTATAGCGCCGACATGGTCGACATTCTCGACGCCCAGGTGCACACAGCCGGGGCCGATTGACTCTGAAAGCCCATAGTTTGTGTCATAGTCGTGATTTGGGAACACCGACAGCCAGCGCTTTATAAGGCTTGGCGGTACGGGCTGTGCGCCGATATGCATCAGCCGCCACTGGTCAAGCGTATAGTCCGACAGGTTCACGTCGCCGCGGTCAATCGCGTCGAGTATGTCCTGTACCCACGGTACAAGCAGCCAGACTATCGTCGCGCCTTCGTCGGATATGGTGCGCAGCACCCAGTCGGGCCGCACGCCGCGCAAAAGCACAGCTTTCGAGCCTGAAATCAGGCTGCCGAACCAATGCATTTTGGCGCCGGTATGGTAAAGCGGAGGTATGCACAAAAACACGTCGCTGCGCGTTTGCCCGTGATGATTTTGCTCGATGATAGCAGAAGTTGTAAGCGCCCTGTGGCGGTGGAGTATCGCTTTCGGAAATCCTGTTGTGCCCGACGAGAAATATATCGCGGCAAGGTCGTCGTCGGTTATCTCGATTGCGGGCGGCGAGCTTGAGCAATATGTAACCAGCCTGTCATAGCTGTCTGCAAAGGTCGGCTGGTCGCAGCCCACATAAAACATGTGGCGAACGTCGGTCAGCTGCGGGGCTATCTCCTCGATGCGGCCCACAAACTCCGGCCCGAACACGAGCACCGACACGTCGGCAAGCTCGAGGCAGTATTTTATCTCCTCCGACGTATAGCGGTAATTCATCGGCACAGCAAGCGCGCCGGTTTTGAGTATACCGAAGTAGATCGGCAGCCACTCGAGGCAGTTCATCAGCAGAACAGCGACTTTATCGCCCTTTTTAACCCCGCGGGTGAGCAGCAGATTGGCAAACCTGTTCGCTTTTATATCAAACTCGCGCCATGTCATCTCGCGGCGGTATCGGCCGCCCGGCGCGGTGACGATAAGGTTAAATTCTTTCCATGTTATCGGCCCTGTCGGCTGAAGTTCCGGGTTTATTTCGACGAGTGCCACATCGTCCGGCCACAGACGTGCGTTTTTTTCAAGAAAATCGGTTATCGGCATGTCACTTGCTTCCTTTCGGCAACTTGCAATAAATGGGTATTTAAAAAGCCCTCGGAAAAAATCCGAGGGCGAACTGTGTCGCGGTACCACCTGCATTTATCACTCTGCGAGCGCAAATCACGCTCCTCCGCTGTAACGCGCGGATCGCGGCGCCGCCTACTCGCGCGACATGGCATCGCGCTTTCGGAGCGCGGCTCGCGGAATGTATTCGGTCTGCGTCTATCCCTGCGCCTCTCACCGCCCGGCAACTCTCTGTGGGCATCGAACGCAGCCTACTTGTTTCCGGTCAACGCCTTTACAATATTACTGGATATAATGTATAACATATTTTACGCGATTTGTCAATCGGTTTGCGTGAAAATGAAACATTTTTACACATGCTAACACTTTTTTCAGTCGGACTTGCCGCCGCCGCTGTTGGTTTTTGTCTTTTTTATGCCGAAAGAAATTTTGTTTTCTCTTTGCTCGAGCAGCCGCCGTATATTGTCCCTGTGTTTGAATATAACGAGCGCAGAGATAGCAAACGCAAACAGTATATTTATGCCCGGCCCGTTGAAATTGTACAGCAGAAGCGGATAAATAAGCATGCCCATTATAGAACCGAGCGACACATACTTTGTGGAGGCGACAATCAGGAGGAATATCGCAAACAGCACCAAGAAAACGCGCCAATCCAGCATCAGTACAAGGACCGCAGAGGTCACAACCCCCTTGCCGCCCTTGAATTTGTAGTATGCCGGATACATGTGGCCGAGTATGCAGAAAAAGCCGGCAATATAAGCGCCTATCATGCCATTTAGCAGTGCGCCGACAATTATTGCCACCGCGGCTTTGGCAGCGTCGCCGAGCAGCGTAAACACGGCGGCGGCTTTGCCGTATGTGCGCAGCATATTCGTCATGCCCGCGTTTCCGCTGCCATGTCTCCGAATATCGTCATGGAATTTCAGCTTTGAGATTATCAGCGCGAAGTTCAGGCTGCCCAAAAGGTATGCCACAGCCGCGACTGCGACAAAGCTAAGTATCAGTACAGCAACATGAACGCCTTGTGTGCTGCCCCAATAATCCATCAAACCTTGATATTTCAACCTGTACCAAAACAAAGCGATAACTCCTCCAGTAAACATTCGTGGAAATGGGATAAAGGGCGGGCAAATAGGGTTTTGCCTAAATCAACCTGTTCAAATTGTCTCTATTTTTCACCGTCGCCGCGTTCGCGAACAATCAGTTTGATGGGCGTACCCCGGAATCCGAACACTTCACGAAGCTGGTTTTCTATATAGCGGCGGTACGAAAAGTGGAACAGCTCCATGTTGTTGCAGTAGATGACAAATGTAGGCGGCTGTGTGGCGACCTGGGTCATGTAGTAAATCTTCAGCCTGCGCCCTTTGTCGGACGGCGGCTCGACGCGCGTGATTGCATCGCCCAGCACTTCGTTGAGCACGCCGGTCGTGATACGCTTTCTTGCCTGCTCCACCGCTTCGTTTATCTCCGGAAACAGTCTTGGAATGCGCTGTCCGGTGAGCGCGGAAACCGTTATAACCGGCGCATAGGTCATAAAGCCCAGCTCTCTGTAAACGGAATCGGTATATTCCCGGGCGGTATTGTCGTCTTTTTCCACCAAATCCCACTTGTTGAGCAGTATAATCGAAGCGCGGCCAGAGTCATGTGCAAGCCCCGCGATTTTGCTGTCCTGTTCAGATATGTCTTGCGTGGCGTCGATTACAATAAGACACACATCCGCGCGCTCGGCGGCGAGCTTTGCGCGAAGCACCGAATAATATTCCAGCCTGTCGTTAATCCTGCTTTGCCGGCGGATACCGGAGGTGTCCACAAAAATATATTTACCGTGTTCGTTTTCGACAAACGTATCGACCGCGTCGCGAGTAGTACCTGCCATATCGGATACGATAAGGCGATCTTCGCCCAATATTCTGTTTATAAGCGAGCTTTTGCCGGTGTTCGGCTTGCCTATGACCGCGATACGAATCGCGTCGTCCCATCCGTCGTCCTCGTCGCTTTCGCTTTCGGGCGGAAGATGCGCGACCACCGCGTCCAGCAGGTCGCCGGTTCCGCTGCCGTGCAGCGACGATACGGGAACTGGGTCGTCAGGATAGCCAAGCTCGTAAAACTCGTAAAATTCCGGAGGCGGCTCGCCCAGTCGGTCGACTTTGTTGACACACAGCACAACCGGCTTGCCGGATTTAAGCAGCATTGTCGATATGTCCCGGTCGCTTGCGGTCAATCCGGCTTTTATATCCGTCATAAAAATGATGACATCGGCATGCTCGATGGCTAATTCAGCCTGAAGCCGCATGTAGCGCAGCATTTCGTCGTCTGTGCGGGGTTCTATTCCGCCGGTGTCGACGAGTATAAGCTGGCGGTCGTTCCACGTTATCTCGTAATAGACGCGGTCGCGCGTGACGCCGGGCGTATCGTCCACAATGGAGATCCGCTTGCCCACGAGCCTGTTAAAAAGCGTGCTTTTCCCGACGTTCGGGCGCCCGACTATTGCTATAACAGATTTTGACATATTTGAAACGTTCCCTTCTCTGTGATATAACACGTCGGGGCGCTCCGTATCATACCTTCATATACTTATATACCTCAAGAGCCCCGTTTGGTTACACTCGTTTTGTCAGCCGAGCAGTACATTCACAAATTCAAATCCGTCGTTTGCGATAAACTTTATGCGAACGCCGAGAAGACCTGACAGCTCCTCGGGCGTCATCGAATCGAGGAACATGTCCCCCTCGCTGCGCAGCATAGACCTTGTGAGATACAATGTTTCACCAAGTTGTTTGCCGCGGAGCTGGCGATACAGGTCAACACCGGTTATCAGCCCCGCTACGGTTATATTCTCTCCGAAATATTCGTTTTTAATTTTATAAACCTTGCAGTCAAGATTCGGAGCCTTCTTTTTCAGCGCCTCCACCAGCCCCGAAATAAAGTCAAAGGCAGCCTCTCCGGTGGCGACAGATATGTCGCGGCGCCGGGAAAGGTCAAAATCCGAGAGATCGGATACAGCCTCGTCAAACTCGTTCTGCATCAAGCGTATCATGCCGACTCCGTTTTCAAGCTGCGGATAATCTTCATAATCTTTCGCCGGCGGTATCGGCATGTTTGCCTTTATATAAAACTCGTCGGCACAGAAGAATATGCGCGAGGAGCACTTTTCCAGACAGCGCTCGGAAAATGCATTGACCTGCCCGATAATATCTGCACACTCGCCGGGGGAAAACGGCTCGAGCGGATAAAGTCCCTCGCGATATTTCGTCAGCCCGGCAGGCACGACGGATACGCTTTGCACCGCCGGCCAAAGAGACGCCAGATCAGCCATGGTTCTGTCAAGCTCCGCGCCGTCGTTGAGACCTTTGCACAGCACAATCTGACAGTTCAGCTTGATATTTGCTGACGCAAACCGTCGCATGTGCTCCATAACATTGCCGGCGCGCTTGTTATTTAGCATTTTCACACGCAGCTCGGGATTGGTGGTGTGCACAGAGATGTTCAGCGGCGAGGTGCGCATCAAAATTATGCGGTCTATGTCTTTTTCGGAAAGATTGGTCAGCGTGATGTAGTTGCCCATCATAAATGACATGCGCGAGTCGTCGTCTTTGAAATACAGGCTCTCGCGCATGCCGGGCGGCAGCTGGTCGATAAAGCAGAACACGCACTTGTTGCGGCAGGTTCGCTTCTCGTCCATCAAAAACGTGCGAAACTCAAGTCCGATGTCGTCGTATTCGCCTTTTTCGATGCTCACATCGAAAAGCTCCGGTCCGCGGTGTATTTTCAATGTTACCTGCGGTTCGGCAAGATAAAACCTGTAATCAAGCACGTCGGTTATCTCGTGCCCGTTTATGGAAATAAGACAGTCGCCGGGGCGCAGTCCGGCACGCTCTGCCGCCGAGCCCGGCTCGACTCCGTATATTTCGACCACAGGGATACACCGCCTCTCAAAATACGCTTTGTTTTATGTAATATTTGCTAGAAAGCTACAGATTCAGGGAAATCGGGTGCGGCTAACAAAGGCGTGTACGATACCATGATCGATACACGCCCGCTGGCCGGCATCTCAGCCGGATATGTAGCCGAACTCGTCCGGTGGGATTTGTCCGGCATTGTACCTTAAGCTTCGACCTGTATGACTTCCTTGCCGTTGTAAGTGCCGCAAGAAGTGCATACCCTGTGCGACAGCTTGTACTCTCCGCACTTGGGGCACTTAACCATGCCGGGCATCTCAAGCTTCCAGGTACTGGCACGCCTTTTATCGCGTCTTGCCTTCGATGTCTTTCGCTTGGGAACCGCCATATCCGTGATCCTCCTTCTGTATACGCGTTACTGTTGGCTGTGTTTCTCGCTCCACTTTGAGAGGATCGCGAGCCTCGGATCGGGTTCGCGCTCCGGGCAGGAGCATGTGCCTTCATTGAAATTTTTGCCGCATTTTGAGCAAAGGCCGCGGCAGTCCTCCGAGCATAGCTCGCGCATCGGCAGACCGAGGTAGATTTCTTCAACGGTCAGCGGCTCCAGATCGAGCTCTTCACCGTCTATGAAAAGATAATCGTCGGTGTCCTCGTCCTCCAGCTGTCCGCGAATAGCAATATCTCGTTCTACTGGGACATGCAGTGTGCGCTCAAGTTCAGCAGCGCACCGCGCGCATGCAGTGCGATATTGCAGAGTAAGCACGGCATCAAGCCTTATATACCCTGCATTATTTGTTATACGGCCGTCGAGACATGCGTCGCCCACAGGTTTGATGTCGGCATACCCTTTTCCCGGGTTGAAGTTTTTATACCGGTATTCAAAGGGCAGCGTGGTTATCTCTTCCGCAAGCAGGCTGCGCAAATCTATCTTTTCGCCGTTTGTCAGTATCATTTTTTCACTCGGTAATGCCATAATAGGTATTATACTTAGGACGTGGTGGTTTGTCAAGCGCTGCGGCAGATTTTATACCGGTCGCAGACTTAATTTTCTGATTTTTTACATTTTATTCACTTGCTGCCCGCTCCCGAGTTTCATAGCGCCTTGCCATCCAAAAGGACAGCGGCGCAAGCACCGCGGATGCCGCGGCGTTTACCATAACAAGGAAAGGCACACCGCCAAGCGTTATGCCAAATATATTCATCGAAAAATCGGGCAGCAGCGCAAGGAAAGCAGTGCCGAACGCCAAGCCTGCAAAGTTGCCTGCATTAAGTGTCAGCTGATAAAACGACGTGTATGTTATTCTGTCTCCTTCGGGGATGAATATATACTGGAAATTTGCGTAACTGACGTTTTGCCCGATACCGATAAAATGCTGTGTGTATCTTGTGGCGAGCATCAGCGGCACATAGTTTGAGGGGGACACAAACGCGAGCGCAAACTGGGCGGGTATGTTTATCAGCATCGTGACGCCGTATACCCCAAACCAGGACGTGCGTGAAATCCAGCGCTTCCAAAATCCCGAAAAGAAGATAAAAAACAGCGAGTATGTTGCAATTATGATGTTGTAAAACAGATACGACACGCCGATGTCGTTCAAAAGATAGACGGTGAACAGCGAACTGTAGGCATTGAGCGAAAACTGCCAGATAAAGACCATCAGCATTGTCAGCATAAACGGTCTGTTGCGCAGCGGGGTGGTGAGTATCTCGGTTATGCGGGCGGTTTCAGTTTCGCTGTACGGTTGCTCCTTCGGCAGTGCGAGCACAATTACATTTAGCAAACCCACCGCAAGTGCCACATAGCGCAGCGCGATGATAATTATCATCTGGTGCGGCGAGCCGGTTAGCGAGTCGGCAAGTGCGCCCGACACAAGTATCAATATCCCCGGGATAAAATACGACAAAAACTGCGAAATGGAAAAATAGTCGGCACGCACATGCTCGGGCAGGTAGTTTATGTACCACGCATTGTATCCTGCAACCGAAATTGTGTTGACCAGATTCGAGACAAATATAATAGCTGCCATCCAGCCGAGTCTTGCGGCGCTGCCGGTCACAAACATCGGGAGCAGGGTTATACCGAGAATATTAATTAGATAATATGATGTCCTTGCGATTGTTATAACAGCTTTGCGCTTTTTGAAGCGGCGGAGCACGAGCGGCGTCAGCGGCACGCCGAATATATTTGCCAGAAACGGGATAAATGTCAGCACGCCGATATTGACAATGTCAAAATCATAGCCGACCAAAAATCCGGTGTAGAATATACCGCCGGTAAGCTGCAATATCAGCATATCGCTTACCGCCGAAAACATCAGGGCTGCGCGTCCCTTGCCGCCCTCATCGCGCAGCGAAAACAGTTTCAAAGCGTTTATCAGAGCCATATCCAACGGCGTCTTTTATCGCCCGCCAAAGCGTCAGTATTTTTCCGGGTCTATATGCTACTGTAAATCCTTTAGCTTTACACGACGTGTAGAAGCGCTCTTGCGCCTCACGCCGTGTAAAGTCGGTTGCCTTTTCATGCGAAATCAAATCCTGTCGCCGCATCAGCAGAGCGGATTTTCACCCAGCTGCCCGGCAAGTATATCTGCTTTACTGCGCTGCGCTGTGCGCGACGGCGAGCGCGGCGTAATCGCCTATTTGCTCGCCGAGCGCGGCGGGCACAATACGACAGACAGCGCGCGAATGCTCCAGCGCCTCGCGCTCTATCTCGCGCTCCATAGCCTCGCGGAACAGGTTTTCGCTGCGCGCGAATATGCTGCCTATGACAATAAGCTCGGGATTCAAAATGTCAATAAGCACCGCAAGCCCGCGACCCAGCATCTCGCCGCAACGCCTGTATACATCTGCCGCGACCTCGTCTCCCGCATCGGCGGCGTCGGCTATGGTTTTTGCGGTTACGCCGGACAGCGACTGGACGCTCGGGCAATATTTTGCCGGCGTGCCGCGCTGGATTTGCTCGAGCGCCATATCGCGGCCGAGCTGGGCTATGCCGCCGCCACTGCAAAACCCTTCAAAGCTGCCCGATTTGCCGTATCCGACCGGGCCGAACGGCGCCATGCGGATATGCCCTATTTCCCCGGCCATATCGTTTGTTCCGGTATAAATCCGGCCGTTTAAAATCAAGCCTGCGCCCATCCCGGTGCCGAAGGTCAGGAAAATCATGTTTTTAGTTCCCTTCCCCGCGCCATACCGATGCTCTGCCATAGCGCAGGCGTTGGCGTCGTTTTGGATGGCTGCCGGTACGCCGAACCGCTCCGACAAAGCATCTACAATAGGAATATCATCCCAGCCCGGGAGGTTTGGGGGAGACAGTATAATGCCGCTTTTGCTGTCAAGCGGCCCGCCGCAGGAAATTCCTATTGCTTTTACCGAGGGGTCAAACAGCTCTTCTACCTCGTCGGCAAGCCTTGCTATTATCTGGTCGCGCGAAAGACCGTGCGGAGTATCAAATCTCCGCTTTGCGGTGATTTTTATGCCGCCTGCATGCACCTCGCCGGTCGAAACCGCGCATTTTGTTCCGCCTATGTCAAGCCCGAGCAGCATATCTCAGTCAAGCTCCGTTATCAGAGTTTCTTTATACTCGCCGTCTATGATGCGCAGAGTGCGAACCTCGTGGGGCGAAAAAGATAAGTCTGCGTCCAGACCGGCGAGCGGGCATGTGATACGCGCCGTCACCGCTTTGCCGTCGGTTTCGTATGCGCGGATTATCATGCCACGGCCGTCCTCAGCCGCCTTGACGGTTGATATGATAATGTTCGGCTTGTCAACCGACACACCGGCAAACGACGATTCCTTGATCCGCCCTTCGTGGCGATTTTCGGCGATATAGGTCAATTTTTTGTTGAGCTGGCGTGCGCGGCGTACAATCTCGTTCCAATCTGTATCGGACGACAGCGGCATCAACTCATATTCAAATGCGTGCTCGCCCTGGTCGGTAAACTCGGCTTCGGGAGAGCGCACGTTTCCGTGGTCGCCGTAAAGCGGGCTGCGCACGACCGTGAGGTTGAGCTCGGTATCCTTTATCGAGAAGCTGTATTTGTTGCTGTTAAGCAGCGCCATCCCGCAGTCTTTGCCGCGGACGGCTGTCCACTGCTGGCCGCACTCCTCCTCGCCGTCGCAGGGGCGCTCTATCCAGCCGAACGGCACCTCGTAGAAGGCGCGCGGCTGTTCGGTCGCGACCGGCCAACGCAGCTTGAGCATCTTGTGTTTTTCGTGCCAGTCGATTTTCGCCTCGACCGACAGCGTGCGCGACGTGTAGTCGAGCGAGAAATACTGCGTCAGCGTGGACTTGTTGTATCGGCTGACGACTTTGAGCGTCGCGCGAACCGGGCCGTTTTCGATTACGCTAATCTCCGCGTCCGAAAACTGCGCGATCTCTCGGTCAAAGAAGTTTTTTGCGTGGCTCCAGGTGTCATGATAATACTCGTCTATGACAACCGGGGCGGCTCCCGGCCCTGAAAGCAGCTCGCGACCTGCAGTTTTGTCAATCATCGAGCGCATATAACCCGTGTGAGGCTCAAATTCTATACGCAGATACGCATTTTCAAGCACATTGCCTTCCGCGCGGGGTACGCCTTCAGCCGGCTGCGTGTCGGGCTCGCCATGAACATCGTAAACGGTGAAACCGTATGCCGGAACCGTGGCAACGAAAATCACGTCTTGCGAGCCGGTGCAAGGCTCGGACGATGAGCGTATGTACTGGGCGGGTACGCGCGTGCCGTCGGGCGCGGTCACGCCGCCGCGATAGCGGTGATTGACGCGGACAAGCTGCGTTACCTCCCACGGATGGGGGTTGAACACAAAAATAGGCGTGTGGAACTTCATCGTGTCGACCGCCCACGAAATCGACTGCAGCGCGGCGTTTTCGATTTTCGCCGCTATCGCAAGCGATTCATAGCCGAACATGCGCGCATCATCGTACGCTTCCCGGATGCTGCAGCCACCGAGCGTGTCATGGAAATGGTTGAAACAGACGTTGTGCCAGGCATATTCAAGCCGCTCGTTTGGCATTTTTGTGCCTATAAGATTTGCCGCGAGCGCCGAGTACACCTCTGCCGCAAGCAATTCCATTTCGCCGCGGCGGTTGAGCGTTTTTATCTCGGACACCGCCGAATAACAGCCGCTTGCATGATGTTGGAGGTCGTCGGTATAAGCCGGGATTTCACTGCCGTACAGCTTTTCGACATCGTCAAAAAATCTGCCGGGGTCGCAGAATATGACATCGGCGCGCCCGGACTCGCGCAGCCTGCGCAGCGCCTCTATATTTTTGATGGTCGGGCCGCCGCCGTGGTTGCCCACGCCGTAAAAGAACATGCGCTCTGGCCGGTCGGGGCGATGGTTGGCATCGCTTCTTATCAGGCAGCGCTCAAGCTCCTCGTCGGTGTCAAAATTGGCACAATACGGATCGCCGAGCCGGTATGCCAAAACCGAGCTGCCGTCCGGCGATGTCCAGCGGAACAGGTCGGTTTCAAGATGCTTTTCATGCTCGCCGGGGCGCATGAAAACATAATAGTCCATCCCGCTTTTCTTGAGTATCTGGGGCAGCATGTAGTTGTGCCCGAACGAGTCGACATTGTATCCGACACGGGCCGTGACACCGAAACGCGATTTAAAATACTGCTGTGAATACAGGCTTTGACGTGCGTAGCCTTCACCCGAGGGCTGGTTGCAGTCGGGCTGAACCCACCAGCCGCCGACAATCACCCAGCGTCCCTGTGCCACCCGCTGTTTTATCTCCTCAAACATTTCGGGCGCGCTTTCCTCGATATACTGGTATACCGATGCCGACGAGCAGGTGAACACAAAATCGTCAAATTCCTTCATCCTGTCGAGCGCCGAGCGGAACGTGGCTTTTGCCTCGGCATAGCCTTCGGTCCAGCGCCACATCCAAACCGGGTCAAGATGGGCGTTGCCTATCGCGTAATAAACTTTTTTGCCGCCGTTTTCCATAGAAACAGGCCTCCGAACACATGTCCAAAATAATGGTATGTTAATACTATCACAACGGACGACCAAAGTCAACAATTACCTGCATAAAGCTTTACGCCGGCGTCACCAATGCTCCCGGAAAAAGAAAATCACCCCGGTAACGGGGTGATACAGCACTTTATCTTATTTTCGCAAGCGACCGGTAACCCTCGCGCAGAGCATCTGCAAACTCCAGAATATCGGCCTCGGTTGTCGTATCCGAAAAACTCACGCGTATAGTGCAGTCGGCGGTATCCTCGCTCATGCCGAACGCAAGCAGAGTTTTGCTTATCCCCCTGTTGCGGGACGAGCAGGCAGAGCCGCTTGAAACATATATCTCGCGACCTGAAAGATAGCGAAGCATAATCTCACTGCGCACGCCGGGCAGCGTCACGCTTGCGATATGCGGCATATATTGGCCGGCCGGAGTGTTAAGATTTGCGCCATCCGGCAAGTTTTCCTCAAGCAGCTTGCGCAGGTGCAGCGTAGATTTGCAGAAATTGTCGCGGGTTCCGGCGTTTATATGATACTCCGCCGCCGCGCCGAACCCGGCAATGGCCGCAACGTTTTCGGTGCCCGAGCGCAGGCCGCCCTCCTGTCCGCCACCGTAGATAAGCGGCACAATCTTCTTTGCGACAAGCACAGGTTTGGCAATATAAAGCGCTCCGACGCCTTTCGGCCCGCCGAGCTTGTGCGCGCTGACCGTAACAAGGTCTGCGCCCAGCCTGGACGGCGAAAAATCAAGCTTGCCGAACCCTTGAACCGCGTCACAGTGGGTCACCGCGTCCGGATGAGCGCGTTTTACCGCGGCATTTGCCTCTGCAACATCATATATCGCGCCCGTTTCGTTGTTTACGAGCATAAAGGTTGCCAGTATTACATTTTTGTGTTTAGCCAGCGCCTCGTCAAGCGCCTGCATGTCCAGCACTCCGCCTTTTGTGGGGATATGTTCGATGGCAAAGCCTTTGCGCTCAAGCGCTCGCAGCGGCTGTAATACCGACGGGTGCTCGCTGTCGGTTGTGATTATTGCCGGCTGGCCTCGCCACCGCTTTGAGCGCGCGACGCCCAAAATCGCAAAATTGTTTGCCTCTGTTCCGCTGCCGCAAAATACGAGCAGGCCGCTGTCCCCGCGTCCGACGTCAAGTAGCGACAGGACATTTGCCCTTGCATTTTCGATTACGGCGCGCGCGGCAAGACCCGCCGCATGAACCGAAGAGGGGTTGCCCCACACACGCGCGTAAATATCCGCCATCACCTCCGCTGCTTGCGGCAGCATCGGGGTGGTGGCGGCACAGTCAAGATATATGCCCATATATTTTCCTCGGATTATGACTTAAAGCTGAAGTTTTCGAGAATTTTCTGGACGTTTTCGAGATGCCTGTCGTATCTTTCTGCCCTTGCCGTATAGGTGAAGATATAGACAGAGCCGTCTCTTAAGCATATTACCTGCATAAACTTGTACGGCTCGCCCGAAGCGTTTGCGGTATAAACAAATTTGCTTGCGGTGACACCGCCGAGCAGAGTTGCCTCGCCTTCGACCTCAAACTCCATATCAGTGAAAAAAGAGGTGAACGCCCCTTTATTGTCATTCCAGTATTCCTCGACGGTTTGGTAAGGGTCGTCGAGGTCAAAAGCGATAACACTTATCGACGAGCGGTCCGCAGAACTGACATAAGCCGTTACCACGCCTGCCGAATAATCTTCTTCCCATTCGGATGGGATATAAAGGTCATATTCGACCGCGTCGGTTGAGATTTTCTTCATGCCGGCGGGCACCCATTCGCCCAATGCGTCCGGAGAGCAGCCCAAAGCCGCAAATATAGCAATAGCTGCAAGCGCGGCAGCCATCATTCTGCGGGTTTTATACATTCGCTAAATACACCTATCCTGAATATTTTTCCGAAAAGCAGTGATTTCATTATAATGCCGCACGTCTCTTTTGTCAACATCATTATTGATTTTTACAATTTTGCGTGATATAATAAAATTTAACAGGGCCGCTATTTATGCGGCTTGATGTATATTATTATCCGTTTATCTTGGGGGTATTTGCATTTATGGCTGACGCCTATTTGTCGCTTGGAGCATCGTCCGAAAAAACCGATGTTAAACGCGCAATTGAAAAAATCGACCGCGGCCTGTTTGCCGGAGCGTTTTGCAAAATAATCGACGACCCGGCAGGCGATCCCGCATGGTGCGCGGCGCTGCATGCGGACGGCGCGGGGACAAAGTCGTCGCTCGCCTATATCAAACACCGCGAAACCGGCGATTTTTCGGCATATTACGATCTTGCACAGGATTCGGTGGTAATGAACCTCGACGACCTTATATGCGTGGGTGCCACCGGCGGCTTTGTCATGTCCAACACAATCGGGCGCAATGCGCATCGCGTGGACGGCAATGCCATCAAAGCCATTATCGAAGGCTATGTCGGTTTCATCAAAAAAATGGGGGAGCTTGGCATCGATATAACAATGTCGGGCGGCGAGACCGCGGACGTGGGCGATCTTGTGGGCACTCTTATCGTCGACTCAACGGTTTTTGTTCGGATGAAGCGCTGCGACGTCATCGACTGCGGCAACATCAGACCCGGCGACGTCATTGTCGGATTCTCGTCATCCGGCCAGGCGGCATACGAGGACAAGCCCAACTCGGGCATCGGCTCAAACGGTCTGACGGCGGCGCGCCATCTCCTGCTGTCCAAATATTATGCCGAAAAATACCCCGAAACATACTCATCAACCATAGACCAGTCAAAAGTTTACAGCGGAAAATATCTGATAACGGACACGCTGCCTGCGGGCGCAGGTGTCCCCGAAATGACGGTCGGCGATGCTCTGCTTTCACCCACCCGCACCTATGCGCCAATAGTACGCGATATACTTGCGGAGGGGCGCTCGCGCATACACGGGATTATCCACTGCACCGGCGGCGGGCAGCTCAAGTGCCGGGCGTTCGGCCGCGGGCTGCATTATGTGAAAGACAACCTGTTTGAAACGCCTCCGCTGTTCGATGCAATAGCCGAAACCGGAGCCATTTCTCCGCGCGAGATGTTTTCGGTGTTCAACATGGGCCACAGGCTCGAGATGTACTGCGAAGAAGCGCATGCGCCGTCGCTTATTGCGGCTGCCGAAAAATACGGCGTGAAGGCACAAGTTGTCGGCTATGTTGAGGCGACAGAGGGTGAAAACAGAGTCACAATAATCAAAGACGGAAAGGCATTCGAGTATTGACGCCCGGATATTCAAATATATTTTCATATACCGGAGGCTGCGCATGAAACCTCGGATACTTGTTGTCAGCAGCGCATATACCGATTTCTTTATCAGAGCCGACCGCCTGCCGTCGTCCGGACAGTCGATAGTCGGCAAACGATATGAATACCAGCCCGGCGGCAGAGGGATATATTCTGCCATCACGCTGGAGCAGCTTGGCGCCGAGTGCATATTCTGCGCACGTGTCGGCGGCGATTCGCACGGCGCGCGCCTGAAAGCTTTTCTCGAAAACCGAGGGACGGATGCGCGCTTTACAACTGTCGACAGACAGTCCCAGACCGGGCTTATTGCCATTTTAGACGAAAGCGGCACATCTGCCCGCAGCGTCGTATACCCCGGCGCCAACCGCAACCTGACGCCCGACCACGTTGAAGATGCGTTTACCTCGTATCCCGACGGGTTGTTTACCCAGCTCGACATACCCCCTGCGCCGATTATCGCGGCGGTTTCGTTTGCAAATCAACAGGGCGTGCCGGCAATTTTTGACGCCACATACACTCCGGGCGCGGCAGAGCGCGATTTCCCGCTCGAGCAGCTTGACGAGCTTGACGTCTTTGTTGCTGACGAAAATTCGATGGCTATTTTCACCGCCATAACGCCCTCCGACCAGGATAAGTGCATGCGTGCCTGCCTTGCGCTTTCACAGCGGATATCAGCCCAATATATAGTTGTGAAAATGGGTGGCGCGCGCGGGATTTTTATATACGACGGCACATATTTCAAAATCATCGCTCCGCATGAAACCCAGGCGGTCGACCCGTCCGCCGTGTCCGACGCATTTGCTGCGGCGCTTGCGATAGAATACATACGCAGCCGCGATATAAAGCGTGCATGCGAGTTTGCCGATATAGTCTCTGCAATCGTGGTGTCGCGCCCCGGCGCGATTTCGTCCATACCAAAACTCGAAGAAGTAGCAGCCTATATCGCCGAAAACGAACTGGGGTTTAAGCTTTGATGAATTACGAAAAGATAACCGGCACTTTTCCCTCCGCAGACAAGTCGTGTGACGTCGCATATTACATTTATACTCCTCTTGAGCATGCTCCAAAAGCGGTGCTTCAGATATCGCACGGCATGTGCGAGTACATTGAACGCTATGAGCGCGAGGGGTTCATATCTGATATGACCGCCCGCGGCTATGTTGTCTGCGGCTGCGACCATCTCGGCCACGGAAAAACCGCGCCCACCGAAGACGAGCGCGGCTATTTTGCCGAATACGAAACTCTTGCCGACAACCAGAAACTGCTGTATGAGATAATGCGCAAAACATACCGCAGGCTGCCGTATATACTATTCGGGCACAGCATGGGCTCGTTTGTCGCCCGCGATTACATGATTCGATACGGCTCGACGCTGGACGGCGTGGTGCTATGCGGCACCAGCGGCACAAGCAAACAGCCAATAGGTTTTGGGCTGTTTCTCACTTCCCTGCTCGAGCGGCTGCGCGGCGACCGTTATCGCAGCTCCATGGTTGAAAACCTGTCCAATCGGGGCCGCAACGACAACTGGAAAAACGAGCGCGACAAACTGTCATGGCTGACCGACGATAAAGAGCGTCGCGACCGCTATCGCTCCGACCAGCTGTGCACGTTTATATTCACCGTTCGCGCCTACAACCGGCTGATGCGACTCTTGCAGTTTATTTCCTCGGACGAATGGTACGAGGCTGTGCCCAAAAGTCTGCCGGTTCTTATCATGAGCGGCGCGCTCGACCCAATAGGCGACAGCGGCAACGGCGCACAGGAGGTATACGGCAAGCTTTGCGACATGGAGCTTTCCGACGTACGCATCAAGGTGTACGAAAACGGCCGCCACGAGCTGCTCAACAGCTCTATCCGCGACCGGGTAATAGCAGACCTCGACGAATGGGCGACCGACATCATTGAGGGAGTGCGCGAGAAAAACCTGCTCGGCGCCGAGTTTTTCCGCAGGTTCATGTAGCGGCCGTGCAGCCGGCTGCGCTCGCTTTTTGCACATAGTTTTATTGCATAAAAATCAATCGAAAGGATTATATTTTTGGAAAACAAATCTGCATTGCCGGCATACACCGGCCGAGTGCTCGGTATAGATTACGGTGACACGCGCACCGGTCTTGCTATATCCGATGTCACCGGCTTTTTGGCAAGCGGCATCGGGACAATCGAGGCTGCGGGTGACCGCGCGTTGATTCGCAAAATCAAAGAGGAGATAGAGGCGCGCGGCGTGGGACTTGTTGTCGTCGGCGATCCTATAAACATGAACGGCACGCGCGGCCCGCGCTCCGAAAAGGCGCGCGCATTTGCCGAAAAGCTGCATGCCGCGACCGGTCTCCCCGTCGTGCTCGAGGACGAGCGCTGCACAACGATGAGCGCGCATGCAATTCTTGATGAAACCGATACTCGCCGCAAAAAGCGCAAGGCTGTCATTGACACACTTTCGGCACAGATAATCCTGCAAAACTTCCTTGACCGCATAAAACGGCAGTGATGTTGCGGCGCACCCCGGTTATAAAAATAAGTCAAGGGCGGATGAACTCCGCCCTTTTTGGTTGGAGCGGAGGCAGTCCGCCCACTTTACTTTTTCGGTTTTATACGGATGCTGTCCGATTCGATTATCGCGGCGCAATCCTGGTGCACTTTAAATGCGGCATTGTAGTATTCGGCATACTTTTCGGCGGTCGCCGCCGTCCCGTCGTCGATGCGCTGATGGGTTTTCAAATCATAGCATTTTGCGTCCGAGAGTACGCCGCTTATAGGATACACGAACAGGATGTCTTTTGTAACAAACGAACCTCTTTTGACATGCATCTGGAGAAAGACCGGCGTCGTATCGTCCGAAAGCATGTTGTGCCCGAACATCACGCCGCCCTCGTTGCGCATACCGAGCAGGTGAAGCACGGTCGGCATCACGTCTATGTGCGAGGAGGGGCGCTCTACAGTCTGCGTTATGCCCGAGCCGGGGATATGAATTATCATCGGCACGCGAAAAAAGTCGCCCTCGTAATAGAGATGTCCGAAAAATTCGGACGCAAGCGAGTAGTTTTCGCTGTCGTTCGGCATGCCGTAGTGGTCGCCGTATATCACTATGACGCTGTTTTCGTAAAGCCCCGCGACTTTCAGCTCGTCGATAAGGCATCCGATGGCATAATCGACGTAATTTATCGCCACAAAATAGTTTGCAAACAACGTGTTGTCCAGATGCTCTGGCACAGGCAACATTCTGTCACTGTGGGGCAGCCAATATGGGTGATGGGACGAAAGCGTTATCATAAATGCATAAAACGGCTGCTCTTTGGTTTTCAGAATCTGCACCGACTCTTTGAAAAATCTTTCGTCGCTGACACCCAGCCCAATTATGTGATCCGACGAAAAGCTCTCTTGGCTGTAGTAGTGGTCAAACCCCTGATACGGATATGCCTTGTCGCGGTTCCAGTACTCGCGCAAATATCCGTGAAACACGACGGCGGATTTATATCCGTTGTCTTTCAGCACAAACGGCAGACCATAATAGTTTTTGTCGGTATATTTTATATACGCGGCCATGTCGGTCGGAGGATAGAGCGAGTTGTTTACCGTAAACTCGGCGTCGGCGGTGTTCCCCGCCCCGACAATGTAATAGTAGTTCGGGAAATAAAACGAGTCATCCTTTATCAGCGCGTTGAGGTTCGGGGTGATTTCGTGACCGTAAAAATCGCGGTTTATCACAAACCCCTGCAGTGCCTCGACCTGAACTATGATAAGATTTCGGCCTTTTGCCAGCCCATAGTAAGGCTCGGACTCGGTTTCGGCAAACGCCTGCACATAGCCGCCTGTATCAACATCCCTCGAAAACCTGTCGCCGACCATGACCGAAAGCACATCGGTGAAGTGATACAAAAACAGCTCGCCACCCATGTTGCCGAGCGACAGGTCGGTAACCTTTACTGTGACGGCAACCGCCACGGTAAGCACGGCAAACAAAACGGTGGATACAATGCGGTTGATTTTGGAGGCAAGCCGAACGGCAGAACGCCTTGCCGTCCTGCGCGCGATGAAGGGGCGCGCCGCCAGGAGATAGACAGCGATAATCGGCAGATCGACAAGATAAAGCAAGTGTGAAAAATCAAGCAGATTTCGTACAGAATCGGTTACCCCGCCAAGCATGGATACCATGCCCAGCAGCGCGACGCCGGGGAGTTTGCGGTAATAGGAATAATACATGCGATCGACAAACATTACAGCCGAAAACAAAAAATAAAGACCCAGCAGCGCCCATGTCGCTGCCCCCCTGTCGCTTATCCAGCTGACAAGCGCGTAAATTCCAATCGCCGCACCCGCGGTCATCGCCGCGAAAACGACCGAGTATTTGCCGTATCCGATATAATCATAAAGGAAAAATGCCTTCAAAGTAAAAAGGACTATTATAAAAGCGGCTTCTATATAATGTAAATATGTATTTTTAACTCTTTTTGTTTTGATATTAGTCATGCTTTGTTTTCCATAATTTTCGCGTACTTTTGGGCTTTTGCGACGTATATCGTCACATACTTAATTTTATCATACAGCAGTATATAAAACAAGTCGAAATTGTTACCGGATGAATATTGCACCGCAAAACCGAAAAGCATTGCCGGCCGTCTCATACTTGACACATGTGTAAAAATGCGTTATAATAAGTTATCGCTGACCGGACCGGGCTGTGCGATCGCGTGGTATCATACCGGAAGGTATTACCATGAGGAAAGTCCGGGCTTCGCAGGGCGGGATAGCGGATAACATCCGCCGAAGGCGACTTCAGGGATAGTGCAACAGAAATATACCGCC
>DGDL01000083.1:4176-10544 GCA_002385415.1 Clostridiales bacterium UBA3953 | reverse complement strand
GTAAGGGTGGAAAGGTGAGGTAAGAGCTCACCGGGCGCACTGGCGACTTTGCGCTCATGTAAACCCTATCCGAAGCAACACCTGTATGGGAGGCGCTGCGGCGCCGCGCTTGCCCGGCGCATACGTTCTCGTATTCCCGCTGGTGGCTGGAGCCGTGCGGCAACGTACGGTCGAGATAGATGATCGCAGGGTCTGCGCGGGAGCGCAGACTTCACAGAACCCGGCTTACAGGCCCGGTCCTACAACCGATAATAATTGCGCGACTGCAGCACTGCAGTCGCGTAAATAGTATTTTTACATATTTTTTGTATTTCAGTGATAACTGTTTGATATATTTTCTTCTATCCATTTAATCGCCTTTTCGTTGTCGGGCGTGGCAAGCAGGAAAATATAACGTCCCTTTACATAAACAATAGAGTTTGCGGCAATAAACGGCGTGTTGCCATACATGCTGTGTTCGTCGTATGAGTAACCGCCGAAAAGCCGGTTGCCGCCGACGAGGTTGGGGCTGCTTTCCTCGTCTTCAACCGCGCTGTAAAAATCATACGAGCGAAAGAGCTTGACCCGGCGGTGCAGCAGCTTCGCCACAACGTCGGCATCGGCACGATTTCTCACGCGGAACACATGCAGTTCGAAAAGCTCGGTTCCGCCCGACAGAATAATTGCCCAGCCGTCGACGTATCCCAGCGCTTCGGCTGCACTTTCAGCCGCGTTTTCCGAGCAGTACAGATATGTCAGCTCCTCGCTTGAGAGATAGCCTTCGTCCAGTTCTGTGGCGCCGTCTATGTAAACCGAGCAGCCCTCCGCGCACTCGGGATAAAGCAGCATCAAGCGCGCCGCCACATCCGACGGAATATCACGCGACTCCGAACACGAAATAAGCAGCAGTGCGGCCGCAGCTAAAAGTAAAAATCTCTTTAATCGGCTCATAATATATTAGCTCTCCGCGCCGCCGACGCACAGCGCCGGCGGCATATTTGTAACCTATGCCCTTTTACCGATATTATTTATATGAACGTTATTATTACGTATTCTCCATATTTGGGGATTATTACTTCATATTCTATATATTCGGAGATTTGATATGCACGTCACTGTTCATACCGAATTTGGCAGCCGCCGGGTAAAGGCGCAACCGGGCGACACTCTCTACTCGGTTATCAAGCGCGTGCAGGGCGTAACTTTCGACGCGCCCTGCGGCGGCAGGCACACCTGCGGCAAATGCAAGGTCAAAGCAAGCGGCGGCATCTCGGAAACAGGCAAAACCGAAACCGAGCTGCTGACCGAACGCGAGCTGGCGGAGGGTATCCGCCTCGCCTGCTGCACAGCAGTCACCGGCGACTGTGAAGTGTGGCTGGCCGGCACCGTGGATATGTCCATCCAAACCGAGGGACAGCACTCTGGCGCGTTTGACCTTTCGCCCGCTGCCGGGCTGGACGGCACCCCCGCACGCTGGGGCGCGGCGGTTGACATCGGCACCACCACCGTCGCGGTTTACCTGTGCGATCTTACGGGCGGCATTGTCGCCGCAACCGACGCTTTTGTCAACCCCCAGCGCTCCTTTGGCGCGGACGTCATAACGCGGCTCGAGTACATAATGAAAAACCACCCCTCCGGTACCGAGGAGCTGCGGTCCGCACTGATACGGGAACTTAACTCCTCGCTTGAGCGCCTGTGCTCGCGTGTGGGCATCACGCCGCGGGACATAGGCTGCATCGCGCTTGCCGGCAACACGGTTATGCAGCATATCGCGGCCGGCAGGGACGCGCGAGGCATCGCAAATGCGCCGTTTACAGTAGATACGCTGTTCGGATATTCGGTCGGCGCAGAAGAAGCCGGCATTGAGGCCGCTCCACACGCCTCGGTATTCTATATGCCTTGCTTTGCCGCTTATGTCGGCGGCGACATTGCGGCGGGCCTTATCGCCGCGGGCGTCGACCAAAGCGACGGCGTCACGCTGTTTATCGACGTCGGCACCAACGGCGAGATGGGGCTTGGTAACAAAAACGGCATCTCTCTTTGCGCAACGGCAGCCGGCCCGGCATTTGAAGGCGCGCAAATTGAATGTGGCATGGCAGGCGTCACCGGCGCTATTAACGAGGTGTGGGAGGAGGGCGGAACGCTGCGCTTCTCGGTCATCGGCGGCGGCCGGCCGCGCGGGATTTGCGGCTCCGGTCTCATAGACGCGGTCGCCACCCTGCTCGATCTCGGCATAGTTGACGAAACCGGCAGGCTCGAGGAAAATTTCTACCTCGACCGCGAAAGCGGTGTTTATCTTTCCCCGCACGACATACGCGAGCTTCAGCTTGCAAAAGCGGCCGTTTGCGGCGGGATCATGACACTGCTCGACCATGCGGGGCTGGACACAAGCGATGTCAGCCGCGTAGCGCTTGCGGGCGGGTTCGGCGCGCATATAAACAGGCGCAGCGCGTGCCGTATCGGCTTAATCCCTGCCGAGCTGGAAGATAAAATCGAGGTTGTCGGCAACACCGCCGGCATGGGCGCGGTGGCATATCTGATGAGCGCGTCGGTGCGCGACCGAACAAGCAAAATAAACGGCCCTGCCTCTCATTATCTCGAACTTTCCGGCAACGAGTTTTTCATGGACGCTTATGTCGAACAGATGATGTTCCCCGAGTAAACACTGGCAATAGAAATATAGGACTGCTGACAAACTATAACTTTATTTTGCGGAGGCTTTTCTCATGGCCACAAAAGCAATGACTCCCGCCGAGCGCGCGCTTACGGCGCTCAACGGCGGCATACCCGACGAGGTACCTACATTTGAGCTTGAATTTCAGCTTGCGCCCGAGTTTTTCGGACGTGAAATAATCCCGCCGGATTTTGCGCCCGAAAATTACTCAAAACTCTCGCTGCTTGAGAAAGAAAAGCTCATAGACGAAACCGCCGAGATTTTCGTGCATGTCTACACCGAGCTGGATTATGCAATTATGCCCGCATATTTCCCCGGCTGGGGCAACCCCGATTCGTTTGAGTGGAAGACGTTTGTCAAGCGCATCCGCGAGCGTGTGGGCAACACCCGGCTGCTTGGAGGTCACGGCGACGGTACTTTCGCGATACCGGACGGCAACCAAATGTACGATTTCGCCTATCGCATTGCCGACGACCCCGAGGGACTGAAAGCCGAGGCTCAGCGCATGGCGGACAGAGCTATCGAGATGAACAAGCGCAACTGCGAAGCGGGTCTCGACGTGCTGTTCCTCTGTTCCGACTATTGCTACAACAGCGGGCCTTTCCTTTCGCCGGAGATGTTCCGCGAGTTTATAACTCCGTATCTGGCACAGATTTGCGAGGCGGCGCGCCGCGACGGCATCCCGACGATAAAGCATACCGACGGCAATATCATGCCTATACTCGACCAGCTCGTCGAGTGCAAGCCGAATGCGCTCCATTCGCTTGACCCGATGGCGGGCGTCGATATACGCGAGATAAAGCGGCTGGTCGGCGACAAGGTTTGCCTTTGCGGCAACGTCAACTGCGCCCTGATGCAGACCGGCACCGACGAGGAAGTAATCGAAAGCGCCGAGTACTGCCTCAAATACGGTAAAGAGGGCGGCGGATACATCTTCTGCACCAGCAACGTGCCCTTCCGCGGCATGCCGCCGGAGCGATACAAGCTTATCCTTGACATCTGGAAAAAACATAGAAAATACGAGTAATCCCATCCCGAAAAAGCGGACGGACGTGCAAAACCGGCTCTACCCTGCCCTTTTGCGACGAGCGCCCGCTTTTTGCGGAAAAAACGCGGCTGAAAAACAAAAAACCCGCCCGGCCTTGACCTGACGGGAGTGCTGCAGACGAAAACGCCTCAGGCTTTTTTGCCCGAGGCGTTTTTATTTTTTATGCGTCGTTTCTGATTGCTTCAAGCGCGCTTACTTTGGTCGCTCGGCGTGCCGGCAGATAGCCCGAGACAAGCCCGACCAGAGTCGAAAAGATTATCGCCATCAAAATAAGCCACGGCGGGATTACCGAAAGGTTGGTTACGGTTCCGTACATTCCGCCGCCGAGCGCGCTGGAAAACGCCTCGACATTGTTGAACATATACGACACGCCCAGGCTCAACCCCACCCCGATGATACCGCCTATAAAGCCTATCATGGACGCCTCATACAGGAACATGCCCCGTATAGCGTAAAGCGGGCAGCCGAGCACTTTCATCACACCGATTTCGCGCGTGCGCTCGTATATGCTCATTATCATGGTGTTCGCGATGCCGATTGCGGCGACAAACAGCGACATCGCGCCTATACCGGCGAGTATGTACTGCGTCGCTGCCTGCTGCTCCTGCATCTGCTTGCGGTAGTCGGACAAACCATAGGTCATGACCCCCATCTGTTTGATTTCCTCCTGTACCCGTTCGGCATCTTTGATGGAGGCTGTCTTGACTTTTATGGTGTTGTACTTGTATGCGGTGGAGTCGGCGGATTTTACTTTCGCGAACTTTTCCTGTTCGAGAATCATCTCCCGGACAAGGTCGATGTGCATGTAGATATTATAGCTGGTTTCCCAGTTTTGCTCGTCAAGCTTTAATACGCCGACGGTTTTGAGATTACGCTTTTTGAAAACCTTTTCTTCACCGGTATTGTAATCCCAAGTCATGCCGAAAACCTGCAGTCTGGCGGAAAGCACGTCAACTTTCGGCGGTTTGCGAGTGCCGTCATCGTAGTAATGCTCTTTATACCAGTCGCGTATCACCTTTTTCGGGTTATAGAAGTTGTAAAGCGTTTCGGCACCGAACAGCACAAAATATTTGTCGTTTGGCTCCGGCATCGAGCCTGCCTCAAGCTCGTATCCGAATGCCGGAAGCACCGCGGGGTCCACCCCGACGATGCTGGCATAGTTTTCATAACGCTTGTTGGCGGTTATCTTGAACGTGTAGTTGTAGGATTGCAGCTGCGGCATAACCGCAACCACGCCGTCGAGCTGCTTTATCTTTTCGACGAGCTCGTCGTTGAGCGTGTTCTGCCCGTCGTGGTAGTTGCCGTCTTTGTCTATGATATAGGCGTGTTCGTTGAGAGTTATAACAGTCAGGTCGCCCATCTGTGAGATCATCTCGTCAAGGCTCTCGTTCATTCCGATGCCCAAACTGATCATCATGACTATGGCGGTCGTACCGACCATAACTCCCACAACGGTCAGCAGAGTGCGCAGTTTGCGCCGCATCAGGTTGCGGCTGCCAAGTGCAAAAAGGTCGGTAATCTTCATGCTTTACCACCGTCGCCGATATTAATAGTAATCTTCATCCTCATCCATCTTTTTGCGGCGCCGGACTACCACAGTCACTACTATAACAGCCACCACCACTACAACCGCGACTCCGCCACCGATTACAGCCCACTTGTATTTTGCAAAAAAGCCCTGTTCTTCCTCCATGCCCGGGTCGTACATGCCTGGGTCCTCCGGGAAGAAAACTCCGCCGCCCGGGTCTTCGGGATTCATCACCGAGCTTGTGTCGATAACATCGAAGCTAAATTCCTGAGTTTCGGTATATACCTCTCCCTGCGTGTCCTCGTAGGTATATGTAACCGTACCGGTCATAAACCCGCCCTGGTAAGGTATAAGCTCGAACTCGTACGAAACCTGCTGTCCCGGCTCGATTGTGCCGGCGAAATACTCCGGCTCGGTGGGTGTAAATCCCTCTCCCGAAACGGTGAAACGCACGTTGCGGATTGTGCTCATGCCCAGGTTGCTCGCCGAAACAAGCAGGTATGCCGAGTCGGGCATTGTAATCGTGCCTATCTCGCTCAGCGAGCCTTTATTAAACCGCATTTCCTGTTGGACGGGGATGGAGATTTCCTCTGTGCTTGTGCCGGCATCGCCGACATTGTTTTTATAGGTTATAACTATCTCGATGGGATAGGACAAAGGTTTTGAGTCGCTTTTTGCCACAAGCTCTATTTGCTTTGTAACCGTTCCGCCCGGACCGAGCGACTCGACAAAGAAGGTGTTGGACGAACTTGTGGGGGTAAACACACCATCTTTGGACTGAATCACCATCTTCATGTCTTTGATGGGTGTTGTCCTCGAGGTGTTTTTAATTGTCAGCGTCAGCATAAAGGGTTTTCCCGCATATACGCTTTCGCCGCCGTAGTCATAGCTGTCTATGATAATAACGGGCATGTCGGCTTTCGGCTCTTCGCCGGTCTGCTGCGGATTTATGACATTTGTACCCGTAAACTGGGTGACCAGAAGTTCGCCGCAGACGACGTCGATGACGTCGATGCCGACAAGACTGTAGCCGTCGGACGCCGAACTCGAGGCAAGCAGCTGGAAAGTGCACTTATACTCCCCGCCGGTCGGGAGTTTGTCTATGATTATCTTGTTCTGCGATTTCGGAACAATGCCGG
>DGDL01000083.1:0-3976 GCA_002385415.1 Clostridiales bacterium UBA3953 | reverse complement strand
GTTTACCGTTACTGATATATTGGAGGCATCGCCGCCATGGTTTTTTATGACCGCGGTGACGGTAAACGTTCCGCCTGCTTTCACCGATTTGTCGGCGTCGAGCGCAATGGACAGCGACGGCGCGGCAAGCGCGTTTATGTTCATGCCGCTCGTGATTTCTGCGGTGCGCTGCAGCGTGCCGCCCTCGGTTTTATATTTCAGCGAAACCGTAAAATTCGCGTAGGCGGTCTGTGTATCTTCGGGCACATAATACTTGATTTCATACGAGCGTGTTTCGCCCGCCGAAAGATTCATGCCCGTGAGTAAGGCGTTGGTGCGGTTTAGCAGCCCAAGGCTGTTTGCCACCTTCAGCTCGTCAATGACCGCGTTTTTGTCGGAGGTGTTGGTAAGCGTGACCACCGCAACAAACTCGTCCCCGGCCGACGCCGATTCGGGCAGCTTTATGCCGGTAATCTCGACTGTGGCGGGATTTCTGTCGGCCTCGTCGGCATCGCTGCCGGTCGCGCTGACAATCATGTAATATTGCAGCTTGAACTCTTTGCCGCCGGGGTTGGCATAAGCCAAATCGAGCGTGAACTGGCGCGGGCCGCCTTGGATTTCGCTGGAGGCCGCAACTCTGAACGTTACAACCGAAGTGCCGTTTGCAGGCACGGTTACGGTCTTCGTGTTTGCGTCATTGAGCAAGAGAAAATCTGTGCCCGGCAGGTTAACCGTAACCGAAACCCCCGTAATTTCAGCCGGCACGTCATTTTGAAGTGTTATGCCCACCTCAAACACGTCGCCCGCCTTGACGCTGTCGGGCAATATGCTGCCGGTCACCCGCAGCGGGTTGCCTGCCACTATCTCGTCATAGCTGTCGTTGATGATGGTATAAAAATATGTAAGCTGCGCGGTCTGTCCGGTCAGCATTTGGTTGTCCACGATGGATACGGCATCGTATGAAACGGTCAGCGTAAGCGAATGGATGCCCGGTTTTGCGGTAATAGGCACCTCTATTTCATAATCGAGATAGGCGAGCGTGTTCAGCCCTATATAGCTTTGCGTCTGATATAGCGATGTGGGCGTAAACTGAAGCGGGTCATCGGCAGTGCCAGTCATTGTTGTGGTTACATTCAGCATCATTCCCGGATAATTGCTGAAAGGGATGAACGGCAGCCGCACGAGAGCTTTCGTGCCCGCCGTAAGCATGGGCACACCGCCGCTTTTGTCTTCGATTAAGTTTACCGTAAACGGCGGCGGTTCTGGAGGCTTGGTGGTATTATTGCCGCCGCTGTTTCCACCATTGCCACTTTGGTTGTTACCGCTGCCGCCACTATCTGAATAAGTGGTACCAGAATTGCTATCTTCCTCTTCGCTTTCCACCGCATACACCGACAGCGCGAAAGCAGAAAACACCGTCGTCGCGAAAATTAAGGCGGCGATGGCAAGCCATAAATACCTATATCTATGTTGTAACCGGGACTGTCTCATTTGGAAAATCCTTTCCGTCAGCTTTATTTAACTCGCTTTCATCGGCTTCGGCAGGCTCCGGCGCCTCGCCGCCTCCGACAGCTATTTTTGGATTGGGGTTGGGCAAATCCGATACGATATTGCCGTCAAGCAGCCTTATGATGCGGTCGGCATAGGCCGCTATCTCGGTGTCATGGGTGACAATAACCAGCGTCAGCCCATTTTTGCGGGCGATGGAGGTCATCAGCTCCATAATCTCGATTGTGGTTTTTGAATCGAGGTTGCCGGTCGGCTCGTCCGCAAACACGACTTTTGGCCGTGCGACAAACGCGCGCGCAATACCTACGCGCTGCTGCTGGCCGCCGGACATCTGCGAGGGTTTGTGCCGGATGTGCCCCTTCAGCCCGACGTCGGCAAGCATTTTGCGGGCGATTTTCTCCCGCTTGCGGCGGGGCACGCCTTTAAATGTAAGCGGGAGCGCAACATTTTCGAGCGCCGTATGCGTATTTAAAAGGTTATATGACTGGAAAACAAACCCCAACACTTCTTGGCGGAATTTGGCCATCTTTCGTTCGGAAGTTTTTGTGACATTCACACCGTCGATAATAACATAGCCGCGGGTAGGCCGCTCAAGTCCGGCCATCATGTTCAACAGCGTGGTCTTTCCCGAACCAGAAGTACCCAAAATGCAGCAAATCTCGCCGCGTTTTATGTCAAGGTCAATGTGGTCGAGTGCGACAACCCGCTCGCGACCGAGCTTGTAGACTTTTCGCAGTCCGCGTATCGTTATAATGTTGTCGCTTCCTTGTGCGTTTTTATCTTTGCGGGCCGCATCAGCCGGTTTTGCGTCATTTGGCGCGCGTGCATCCGCTTTATTTTGAGATTTTATATTATCACCGCTTTCACTCCGGCTCGAAAAAAACCTTGCCTTTTTGACTTCATTGCTTAATACTTTCTCTGACGCCTCTTCAAGGCAAATTGTTCCGTCAATCATGGAGTTTTTATAAATACCCTTTCATTCTCAAAACATTATAGCATCCGAAAAGCGCGCAAGTCAATCCAGGGAAACAAATATTACCGATTGTTTACATTTGTCGGCCGAGCGCTGTTTACATGTGCCGCCGCGCAAAAAATATTGACAAAGCCGACATTCGGTGCTATCATCTAGTTTTGCAAATCACAACACACTTTCAGTCAAACCGACCGCCCAAACGCGGTCGGCATATTGTCTTTTTGGGGGGAGCGCGCAGTTGATTGAGCTTTTGCACATAAAAAAATCTTTTCGCGTCGCGCGCAGGGACGGCGGCATGGGAAATGCGCTGCGCTCGCTTTTGCGGCGGGATTATATCGAGATAAAGGCGCTCGACGACATTTCGTTTCGTATCGGTGACGGCGAAATCGTCGGCTACATCGGGCCGAACGGCGCCGGCAAAAGCAGCACTATAAAAATCATGAGCGGCATACTCACGCCGGACTCGGGCAGCTGCACAATTGACGGGCTTGTACCGTGGAAAGACCGGCGGCAGCACGTCCGGAAAATTGGCGTCGTGTTCGGACAGCGGTCACAGCTCTGGTGGGACGTGCCGGTCATCGACAGCTTCGAGCTGATACGCGATATATACCGCGTCCCGCAGTCCGAGTACAAGCGCAATCTTGACGAGCTGGTCGCGACGCTCGGGCTCGGCGATATAATTCGCACTCCTGCGCGCCAGCTTTCGCTCGGACAGCGCATGCGCTGCGAGCTTGCGGCGTCGCTGCTGCACAGCCCGAAACTGCTGTTTTTAGACGAGCCGACCATCGGGCTTGACGCGGTCTCCAAACTTGCGGTGCGAGAATTTGTGCGCCACGTCAACCGCGAGCGTGGCACGACAATAATACTCACCACCCACGATATGCAGGACATAGAAGCGCTGGCCGGAAGAGTGCTTTTAATCGGCCGGGGCCGCATACTGTTCGACGGCACTTTTTCGCAGCTTATTTCTGAGGCGCCGGGCGCCGCAAATGCCGAAGAGGCGCTTGCGGAGGTTTACAGAAGATATGACATACTCTGAAAGCCGGCGCCCGACTCGCGCCCGGGCATATCTGTCGCTATTCCGCATCCGATACATAAACAGCCTGCAGTACCGGGCAGCGGCTTATGCGGGGGTCTTAACCCAGTTTGCATGGGGCTTTATGATTATCCTGCAATTCGGCGCGTTTTACCGCGGCGGCGGCGAGTTTCCGATGGAGTATTCGCAGCTTTCGTCGTATACATGGCTCCAGCAAGCCTTTTTGGCACTGTTTATGTCATGGTTTATGGATGGCGAGATTTTCTCGCTTATCACCGGCGGCAACATTGCTTATGAGCTTGCGCGGCCGGTCGACCTTTACCTCATGTGGTTTACAAAAAACGCTGCATTACGCTGTTCGAGAGCCGTGCTGCGCTGCATACCCATTTTGGCAGTATCGTTTTTCCTGCCCGCGCCGTATGGTCTTTCGCTTCCGGTCGGGTTTACGGCTTTTTTTATGTTCTGTATAACGATGGCGC
>DGDL01000040.1 GCA_002385415.1 Clostridiales bacterium UBA3953 | reverse complement strand
AGATGTGTATAAGAGACAGGGCAATAACACTTGGACCTATCCCAAAAAATCATATAAAGTTAAATTTAAGAACAAGCAGCAGCCGTTCGGTCTCGGATCGGGCAGCGATCGCATCTGGGTGCTGCTTGCAAACCACTGCGACCAGTCGCTGTTGCGAAACCACTTTGCGTTCGAGCTGGCAAGGGCGTTTGACCGCATCGAGTTTGCGCCGGCATCGACATCGGTCGACGTTTACCTCAACGGCGAATACCGCGGCGTATATTTGCTTGCCGAGGAAATCAAAGTGGGCGACAGCAGGGTGGACGTTTCAAAAGACGCGACGCAAGCCGACACCGGATTTCTTGTCGAGCTGTCTGCCTATGCACAGGGCGACTGGATTTTCAACGTCGGTCGAAGACAATATCAGGTGCGCAGCGACCTTTCTGACGACCCCCAGATAGCGCAAAAGCAGTTTGAGTTTATATCCGAATACATGCGAAAGTGCTGGGATGCTGTAAGAACGGGCGACCGCGAGGAGATTGAAAAGTATATAGACATAAACTCGTATGTTGACACCTATCTTGTCGAAGAAATCACAAAAAACCTCGACCTCGGTTGGGACAGCTTCTATCTGCACAAAGACAAGGGCGGCAAGCTGGTACTTGGCCCGCTGTGGGACTTTGACCTTTCATACGGCAACTCAAACGAGGGCTGCGAGTTTTACACCGATATATATGCCGGTATCGACAGCCGCAACGGGCTGGGTAACCCGTGGTATGTCGAGGCTTCAAAGCATGCATGGTTCCGCGAGCTTATCGTTCAGCGCTGGGACGAAGTATACGACGACATCGTTTCAAAGCTGCCCGAACGCATACTCGCCGAAGGCAGGCGCGGTTTCAACGCCTACAGCCGCAACTTTATAAAGTGGCCTATTTTCGGCACAAGACAGAACCGCGAAACCGAGTTTATAACCAGGCTCAAAAACTATAAAGAGCACTACGAGTATTTTGCCGAGTGGATAAAAAACCGCATAGACTGGCTGCATAACTATTTTCACACCGATGAGTATAAAAACGGGGAATTTTTGAATACCCGCAGGTTCGGCGGTTTCTGGGGTGGAGGCGCTCCCATCGGTGATATTTACGGCAACGATAAGACCGAAAAACTGATGAAAGAGCTGAAGCCTTACAAGGGCAAGATTAAGCTTATAAGCGCCGATGCTCCCGGATTTGGAAACGAGGGGCCAGAAAATCTGTTCGACGGCGAACCCTTCACCAAATATTGCTATGAAATTGAGCGCGGAAGCGAAAACACGGTTATATTTGAGACTGAAAAGGAATTTACCGCAAAAGCCTATGTGTTCCGTACGGCAAACGACACCAAGGAGTATGCCGATCGCAACCCTGACAGGTGGGTGCTTTACGGTCGCAATTCTGCCGACGAAGAATGGGTCGAAATAGACAGCGCGACTAATGGAGAAAGCCTGCTTGACCCCGTCAACTTCACGCTCTATGCGTTTGAAATAAAAAATCCCGCACCTTACAAATACTATAAGCTGTGGGTTAAAAACAAGGGGATAATGCAGCTTTCAGATTTGATCCTGCTCGGCTGATGGGTGCGGCTTCAACATTATATGACGAAAAAACGTGGCATTGTTTTATGGTATCTTACAAAATAATAATATAGCGGTTGACATTGGTGGCGGCAAATGCTATAATCACTAAGTCAATAGCTGCTGGCAACATAACTGTCGCGTTGCAAAATGTGACGGTTAAGGCAACTATAAATTTCATTTTTAAGGAGATTTAACATGGGCAAATTGAGGCGTACTCTGTCGATGCTGCTCGTCGCAGTTATGCTTGTGACGATAGCATCGCTCGGAATGGCCTGCACAAAGCAGGAAGACGGAGGCGACAAAGTTACATCCGCCCTGTCCTCGCTTGAAGCGCATCTGAACGCTCTGAAAAGCGAGTATGACTATTCCGAGGAAAACATGTCCGCTTTACAGGCGGCATACGACAACGCCGTAAAGGCAATTAAAGAAGCCGAAGACGATGCAGCGGTCGATACTGCTCTGGACGGCGGTAAAGCAGCGCTTGACGCCGTTGAGCGTATCGGTGAAAAGCAGTACACGCTGCGCGAATACATCAACTCGTCACCGGCATCATGGAATGCTCACAACTGGCAGACAAACGGCGACAGTTATGTATTTGGCTACACCGAAATCGGCTGGGTCGACAGCACGATGAAGGCTGAAGGCGAGTATCAGTGGACTTACGAGATGGCAGAGTCCATCGAGGACATCACCGCTCAAGCCTCGGCCGAAGATAAGGCGAAGTGGAACATCACAGACGACCAGACGTCCGGCCGCATGTTCAAGATTACACTCAACAAAAACGCAAAATGGCAGGACGGCACACCCATCAACGCAGACACTTACATCTACTCGATGCAGCAGCTGCTCTCGCCTGAGATGAAAAACTATCGCGCCGACCTTTACTGGAGCGGTGAAAACGCGGTTTACAACGGCGAGATGTGGTTCAAGCAGGACCAGATTGGCGCCAAAACCTATGGCCCGATAAGCGAGCTCGGTTTCGCATCGGCCGGTGAAACGCTTGCTGCAGGCTATGAGCTGTTTATTGATATGGGCAACTTCTGGGGCGTTGCAGGCGAAGACGGAACAACCGTGTTCCCCGTAACCGACGAAACTCTTATCCGCGACCCCGCAGTTCCCGAAGATGATCCCGAAGGTTATGTTTCGCCCAAGTATGTATATGAGACCTATCTCGCGGACGGCGCTCCCTATGCTTCTTATGCCGGCAGCTATCTCATGTATATAAAGGGTGAAATCGTAAAGATCGATTGGGAAGATGTCGGTCTCTATAAGCTCAGCGACTATGAGCTTGTCTATGTGACCGAGAAGCCCAACTCGATGTTCAACTTCCTTATTTCGGGTCAAACGCTCTGGCTTGTTTACGAGCCACTGTACGAAGCCGGTAAGAAACAGGTTGAAAACCTCGTTACCACCAACTATGGAACGTCGATAGACACATACATGGCTTATGGCCCGTACAAGCTTGCAACTTTTGAGAAGGACAAGCAGATAGTGTTTGTCCGCAACGAGAACTGGTACGGCTGGACCGACGGCAAGCATGAAGGCCAGTTCCAGACCACCCAGATCAAGTGTGAAGTGCTTACCGACCAGGCCACAATCCTGCAGAAGTTCAACAAAGGCGAGCTTGACACCGTAAGCCTGCATTCCGATGACCTTGAAGAATACGGAAGCTCCGATTATCTGCTCAAGACTCCCGAAACCTATACAATGCGTTTCTTCTTCAACACCAACCTCGACGTGCTGAAGAGACTTGAGGCAGAGCGCAACGACGGCAACAACATCCAGATCCTCTCTATCCAGGAGTTCCGCAAGGCTATGTCGTGGTGCTTTGACCGCGAATCCTGGTGCAAAGAGGTCACCGCCGGCGAAATCCCGCAGGTTGGTCTGCTCTCTTCGCTGTATTACTACGACGTTGAGAACAACCCCAAATCGGTATACCGCAACTCCGAGCAGGCAATGCGCGGCATTGTCAACTTCTACGGTCTGACTTACGGTGAAGGCCAGCGCTACGAGACGCTTGAAGAAGCATATCGCGCCTGCACAGGTTTTGACCTTGACAAGGCAAGAGAGCTTTTCACCATTGCGTATAACAAAGCCATTGAACAGGGTATATATACAGACGGTCAGAATATCGTCATAAACGTCGGAGCCGCCAGAGGCGCTTCTACAAACGAGCTTGTAAAGCAGGAGAAGAAGTTCAACGACTTCCTTGCAGCCGGAACACAGGGCACTCCGCTGGAGGGCAAAGTTTCGGTCAAGTATATCTATAACCTCAACGACCGTTACGGCGACGTTGCGGACGGTCTGCGCGAAGCCGGCTACGGCGGTCTTGGCGGCGCAGCCTTCTACCCCTACCGTTCGTTCAACTCCTATATTGACGCCGAACAGGCGGTCGGCGGCAAGATTTCCGAAGGCAACTTCGACGCGACCAAGGTTATGGTCACCATCAAGTACGACTTCGACGGTGACGGAACAGAAGATGAGGTAACCGACACGCTGTTCAACTGGAACGCTTCTATCGGCGCGGGCGGCAAGTATTACGACGCCGACCACGACTTGAAGCTGACCATCCTGTCGGCAATCGAAGTGACCATTCTTGACGAGTGCCACACCTTCCCGATTACGGTTACCGCACAAGTGCAGCTCTACTCCAAGAAGATCAAGTACGCCACAACCAACTACAACATCATGTATGGTTACGGCGGAATCAGGCTGCTTACCTATAACTACTCTGACTATGAGTGGGATCAGTATGTAGCATCTCAGGGCGGCACGCTCAGCTATAAGTAATTAAATACTGTAATTTCTGAATGATCGGTCCGCCGGATTCGGTATGAATCGACGTCCGGCGGGCCGATTAAAATAAGAATGCGGGTAGTTTGGCGCAGGACATTTTGGCAACGCGCCGGACAATCGCGTTCTTTGTGTTTTTATTAAAGCTTTATCCTGCTAAAGTAGTAACAAATGGAGAGCGCGGGCTGATGAAATATATCATAAAAAGAATCCTGCTGATGCTGATGACATTGTTTATCATCATGACAATATCATTTGTCCTGATAAAAATGCTTCAGCCGGAAGTACCCGCGACGGGCGCGGCGGTCGAAACAGAGATGGCGCGGCGCCGCGCGCTGGGTTATGACAAGCCGATATTGGTTCAATACGGCATTTATTTGAGAAACATTTTAACCAAGTGGGACTGGGGAACATCTTGGAAAATTGACTATCTTTCGGACGCAACCGAAGTTTTGTTTTCGCGCATGGCTCCCACACTTATTGTGAATATATATGCTTTTATTATCTCGGTACCGCTTGGAATTCTGTTCGGAATTTACGCGGCACTGAAAAAGAACAAATGGCAGGATTATTTAATCTCCACCGGTGTAATGATCTTTGTTTCTGTTCCGTCATTTGTTTACGCATTTTTGCTTCAATATTTCTTTTACTATAAACTCGGCTGGTTTCCAAGCACGGTTTCAAGCCTGTACGACGTCGGCATAAAAATGGGCCTTGGCCAGTCGGAAGTAACGGCAATGCTCGCAAGCGGCGACACGCTCAGGCTTTGGCTTTCATGGCCGATGTTTGTTTCGATGGTTCTGCCTGTAATGGCGCTTTCGTTTGGTACAATCGCGGGTCTTGCACGGTTTACCCGTGCAGAGCTGACCGAGGTTTTGACCAGCGATTTTATGCTTTTGGCGCGAGCGAAAGGTTTGACGCGCGCTCAGGCTACTATACGCCATGCTTTGAAGAACGCTATGGTGCCGATTTTCCCCATGATAATCAGCGAATTTATATTGATAATGTCCGGTTCGCTGGTTATAGAACAGATATTTGGGATTCCCGGTGTCGGGAAATTGTATTTGCAGTCGATAAACCTTCTTGACTATGACGTTTTCCTGTTTGTAAGCATGTTTTATACATTTATAGGGCTTGTCGGTTCGCTGGTAATCGACATGTCATACGGCATAATAGATCCGCGCATTAGAATGGGTGAAAGGTAAGGGATGGAGTATGAATAAAGTTGTTGATATAGACAATGTTCCGTCTGAAATACTCAATATCCCCGCCCAAAAGCTCCGCCTTGCCGAAAGAGGCGAACTTCACGACGAAAAATTTGAGACAAAGCCCATCGGATACTTCCGCGATGCGTGGATCCGGTTTCGTAAAAACCGCTCCTCGGTCGTTGCCGCGATGATAATTTTAGCGATTATATTGTTTGCACTGATTGTGCCGCTTATTTCACCTTATGACGTCAGCTTTTCGGTGACGACATACTCCAAAAAGCTGCCGAGAACCAAACTGCTTTCTAAAATCGGTATATTTGACGGCACAAAGGTGCGCGAACGCAACGACAATGCTTACGCCTATACGGTGGGTATAGGCGTCGGCGCCGCGGACACAGACGGTACCGGCGCTACTTGGGAGGAAGGGCTTGCACACGAGCTTAGCCCTGCAAAGCGCATAATAAGGGAGTATGAGCGCGAGGGCAAGCGCTATCGCGACATAGCTATTGACGTGTATCTCGAAGTCGGATTCCGCTATTATTCGGTTACCGATGAAGAGTATGAGAAGATTCGAGCGTGGGAAAATGAAACCGGGATTCAAGTTTTGTACCCGATGGTCGATACCCACAGCGAGTTTTGTTATGACCCGCTTGACGCCAACTATTGGTACAAAACAAAGCCGGGACGCATGGAGCCTATCAAAGAAACCGATTTCAGCTACCGCGAAATTGACATTGATACCGAGCAGCTCGAGCCAAACTATCTGTACGACAAAGACGGCAACGTGCGCTTTTATCAGAATATAGGCACGAACATGAAGAAAATCCGTGTGCTGTATTACAACTACTATCGCTATCTATACGGGTTCGAGCCATATCACCTGTTCGGCACCGACGCAAGCGGATATGATATCTGCGTGCGTCTTGCCGACGGCGTAAGGCTTTCGATTATGCTTGCCGTTTTCGTTTCGGCTATCAACTTCGTTATCGGCGGCGTATACGGCGCAATCGAAGGCTATTTCGGCGGCACCGCCGACCTTATAATGGAGCGTATTGCCGATATTCTCTACAATATGCCGTTTATGGTTGTGGTCACGCTGTTCCAGCTCCACTTTGCAAATAAAGTGGGCCCGATAATGTCACTGCTGTTTGCATTCGTTACGACCGGATGGATAGGAACCGCGAGCCGCATTCGAATGCAGTTTTATAGATTTAAAAATTCCGAATACGTCTATGCGGCGCGTACATTGGGCGCAAGCGACGCAAGACTGATGCTGCGCCATATATTCCCGAACTCGCTTGGCACTATAATTACATCGTCGGTAATGGTAATACCGGGCGTGATTTATTCGGAAACAATGCTGTCGTTTTTGGGCATCATATCGCTTCAGGGGGACAAGGGTACTTCGCTTGGCACCATGATCTCCAATGCGCAAGCCTCGCTGACCCAATTCCCGCACATGATGTTTTTCCCGGCACTTATAATCTCGCTTCTTATGATTTCGTTTAACTTATTCGGCAACGGCCTGCGCGACGCCTTCAACCCGTCGCTGCGCGGCGTGGAGGACTGACCGATGGCTGAAAGAAACAACGATAAAATTCTCGAAGTGCGCGACCTGCGCATATCATTTAAGACATCAAACGGCAAAGTTCAGGCTGTGCGGGATATCGGCTTTGACCTCTATCGCGGCGAAACGCTTGCGATAGTCGGCGAATCCGGCTCCGGCAAGTCGGTAACCAGCCGCGCAATTTTAGGCATACTTGCCGGCAACGCGATTGTCGAAGGAGGGTCTATTCTCTATGGCGGGCAAGACCTTTTGCGTATAACCGAAGAGGATTTCCAGAAGATTCGCGGCGACAGGATAGCGATGATCTTCCAGGACCCGCTGTCCAGCCTCAACCCCATAGTTCGCGTCGGCAAGCAGCTTACCGAAGCGATGCTGCTTAAAAACCGCACCGCCCGCCGGCGCGCGCGCAGGGAGTTTAACGACCTGCTTGCGCAAATGGGCGAATGCATGCGCGAAGGCGCAAAAAGATACAGCATTGCCGGGCTGACAAACGAGAAGATAAAAAGCGAGCTTAAAACATTTGACAAATTCTGCATTGTGGCTATCAAGCTGCAAAACAAATACAATGCCGCGGAACGCGCCGTATCGGAGGCGAAGGCAAAGCTTGAGATCATTAAGCTCAATCACGAGCGCAAGCAGAAAATCGAGTATAAAGCAACAATAAAGCGGCTTCTCGCCAACCTGCGCGACGCCGAGCATCCGTATACGGTAACGCGCAGCGAGCTTGAGCCGGCTGTGTCCACGCTCAAATCCGAGCTGCCCAAATGCAAAGACAGCTTAACCGACGGCGCCTATCAGGCCGCCGTCAATCTGATAGAATTGCTTGAGGCTGCCGATAAAAAAGAAAAGCCAAACTTTTTTACCGCGGGATATTACGCGATGCGCAATCCGCAGGAGGATATATACAAGCACCCTGTCGGAGAGCTTAACAGGCTCACACGCGAGTATCTTGACCGTGAGTTTATGCTTGGATTTATCGATGATGCAAAGGTCGCGCTGCGCTTTGCAATCGAGAAATCCGTAGAGCTGAAAAAAAATGCAATCGATGAAATCGACCGCCTGCTGCCGGTTTTCAGGAGCGAGCACCCCGTCGAGAAAGAGTGCCGCGCCGCGGCAAAAACACTTGTTGCGGCGGTCGAGGCGGCAATCGACCGCCTGGAGATACTCAAGGACAGCACAGCCTATGCTTTTGGGGTTAACCTGCACACTGCGCTCGACAAGTATTTCGGCGGTGTGAAAAGCAATCCCGATGCGCAGGCAAAGTATGATAAACTCAAGCGCAAACATGACAGGCTGGTTGCGCGCGGCAAACAGCCCGACTGGACAGTCCCGCCTGCCGAGCTTGTGGACCTTGAGCTTGCAAAATCCAACATCGAGCTTGTGATAAAGCGTGTTCGTGATTCGTTTGAAGCATACATTAATGCCGCATCCGGCATAAACCTCGACGAGCGTGCGATTGCGACCGTCGACCACATGAAAGAGCTGGCCGAGCAGGTAGTCTACAAAGTCTCGCGCGAGATGGCGAAATACAAGGCCATCAAGCTCATGGAAGAGGTCGGCATAAGTGAGCCGGAGCGCCGCTATCGTCAGTACCCCTTCGAGTTTTCGGGCGGCATGCGCCAGCGCATTGTCATTGCTATAGCGCTTGCGGCCAACCCGGAAATTCTTATCTGCGACGAGCCGACCACGGCACTGGACGTGACTATACAAGCACAGATTCTCGAGCTTATCAACAAGCTGAAAAAAGAGCGCAACCTGTCGGTTCTGTTCATTACGCACGACCTCGGAGTTGTAGCAAACATGGCAGACCGCGTTGCGGTCATGTACGCGGGCAAGATTGTCGAGTACGGCACGGTCGAGGACATCTTCTGCCGTCCGGCTCATCCGTATACATGGGCATTGCTTGCCTCGATGCCCGACCTTGAAACAACGGAACAGCTTGACGCAATCCCGGGCACCGCTCCGAACATGATTTATCCGCCAAAGGGCGATGCATTTGCGCCGCGCAACAAATACGCGCTGGAGATAGATTTTGAAATGATGCCGCCGATGTTCAAAATAAGCGAAACTCACTCGGCGGCGACATGGCTGCTCCATCCGAATGCGCCAAAGGTAGAGCCGCCGAAGATAGTCACAGAGCGTATCAAGCGTATAACCGAAAGGCTGAATAAAATGGAGCAGGGCACAAAAAGTGCCGCAACGGCGGAGAAATGAAAGCCGGAAAATACAGCGGCGCGACAAATAGTTTCAAAGGGAAGAGTGCGGCCGCGGTCGCCGGTGCAGGCGAATTTGGGCGGCGCACGGCAACGGATATGGAAAACAAAGAAAACGAAGTGCTGCTCCGCGTCGAAAACCTTTGCCAGTATTTCAAATTGGGCGGCAATGAGCTCAAAGCCGTCGACAATGTGTCGTTTGAGATTCGAAAAGGCGAAGTCTTTGGCCTTGTCGGCGAATCGGGATGCGGCAAAACAACGACCGGACGCACCATAATAAAACTGTATGACGCGACATCAGGCAATGTGTACTATAAAGGACGGCGCATTTGCGCGGGAACGCGCTCGTATCGCGATGCGATAAAGCGGTATAAAGAAGAGTATGCGGAATATGTAAAGAAGGCAAAAAACGACCCCTCGCTCAAGGCGAGACTTCCCGAGCTCAAGCGCGAGCGTGATGCCAAAATCGCCGAGCAGCGGCGCCTGATCGCAAAAGCAGAACACGACCAAAAATACAGCGACAAAGACTATGCGCGTGAGGAGATAGAGCGGCTCAAAGCCGAGTATAGCGCCAAGCTTGCCGCGGAAAAAGACCCCGAAAAGCTTGAGCGTCTGCGCGCGGAGTATAAAGAGGCATTGCGCATCACAAAGAAATGCCGCTTTTCAACGCAAATCCAGATGATATTCCAGGATTCAATTGCGTCGCTTAACCCGCGTATGACAGTGCGAGAGATCATCGCCGAAGGGCTTAAAATCCGCGGGATACGCGACAAAGAGTACATTGACAAGCGCGTTTACGAGGTGCTCGAGCGGGTTGGCCTTGTTCGCGAGCATGCCGGCCGCTATCCGCACGAGTTTTCGGGCGGCCAGCGCCAGCGCATCGGCGTTGCACGTGCCATTATAATGGATCCCGGGTTGATTATAGCCGACGAGCCGATATCGGCGCTTGACGTGTCCATACAGGCGCAGGTCATAAACCTGCTGAACGAGCTGCGCTATGAACTGGGTTTAACTATATTATTTATCGCGCATAACCTTTCAGTTGTCAAATATTTCTCCGACCGCATTGCGGTCATGTACAGAGGCCAAATTGTAGAGCTTGCGCCATCTGAAGAGCTGTTTTTGCATCCGCTGCATCCGTACACAAATGCGCTGCTGGCAAATATACCGCAGCCCGACCCGTTTTACGAAAAGGAGCGCAAGCGCAAGGTATACAATCACCTTGTCGAACATGACTATACGGTCGAAAAACCGTCGCTGCGCGAGATAACGCCCGGGCATTTCGTAATGTGCAGCGAGTCGGAGTATAAAAAGTACCGGCAGCAGCTCGGTCTTACGGTATGAAAGGCTCGGACAAAGACCAATACATGAGAAAATATGTCCGCGTGGCGCTGCTCGGACTTGCCGCGTCGGCGGTGGCGACATATTTTGCCGGATTTTTTACCGCCGAAAACGCAGCAGGCATGGTTCACGCCATCTGCGACGGTCTTTTCGTCGCGGCGGTACTGCTTTTAGGCGGCGGCGGACTTGGATATGCCTCAAATCAAGGTATATTTGACGTGCTGCGCTATGGGACATCGCTGGCAATCAATGTGATGAGACCCGGCAAGTTTGTAAAAAAATACGGCTCGTACGTCGACTATAAAGAGCACAGAAAGAGCAAAAAAATCGAGTGGGTTCATATCGTGCTGGTCGGCTGCGGGTATCTGGTCGCCGCTTTTATCGCGCTCGGCGTGTATTATCTGCTGCAGTAAAACGGGAAACTCAGCCGGAACATCGCGCGTGACGAGCTTTTGCTTTGACACTCACAGTTTTCTTGACCGGACATTACATCACTACAAATCGCTTTGTCCAAATAACATGCCGCTCCCGAAAAAGGAGCGGCATTGTATTTTGCAGAGCCTTTATTATTCTATCGGCTTTACAAGCGATTCGATGTCGGTGCCCGGCGGCGAGGGCTTTACATCTTTCGAGCGGGCAAGACAGGTATAAAACTCGCTGCCTCCGTAATAGAGGTGCCATTCGCCGTTGAAAAGCGTCATACCTGTGAAAAACACCGTGTCCCGCCAGTAAGATACAGGTTTGTACGGCGGCTCGGCGGCAAGACCGTTTTCCCACGGTATGTTTTCGTCGGCGGTGAGTACCGGGCGCGGGAGCCATGCAATAGGCTTGCCGGGATCGCGCTTGTTTAAAAGCACCTCACCGATAGCGTAAAAGTGTCCTGTATGATGGCCGCCGGTGAAAAGTATGATATCGTCGGTATGCTTTGGGTTATAGTTTGTCAGCGCAAAGCAGCCTTCGCCGCCCGGCCAGCTGTCCTCCAGCTCCACCGACTCCCAATGTATCAGGTCATCCGACAAACCCATCAGCCCGTTGTTGATATACATCACAAATTTGCCGTTTATCATCACGGCTTCGTTGTCCGGGTCCTGGACAACACAGGGATTTCGGTGTATACGTTTGGCGTCAGGGAATACAAGGCCGAGCATTTCCCAATGCAAAAGGTCATCGGAGACCGCCATGCAAATACCGGACTCTGACGGGTCGTCAATGCGCTTCCAATTCCAGCGGTTGAGGTACATATAGTATTTGCCGCGGAAGGAGACAACGCAGACATCCTCAAACGAAAAGCGCCGGTCTTCGCCCTTGCGGAAAAGCGGGCTGTATTCGGTGAGCTTTTGGAAGTTAATGCCGTCGTCCGACACGGCTATTCCTATATCGCACATATAGTCGATGCCGGGCACAGCATACTCTTCGGGTGCGGGAAATTCGCCGCGGTAAATGTAATAGAGCTTGCCGTCCTTTTTTATAACCGAGCCGTTATGGACACCGCCGCCGAATCGACCGCAATCCCAGCTTCCGGGCGTGGGTGCGAGAACGGGGGCATGGTGTTTTGCAAACCCGCCTATTGCCCATGCCGGAAACTTGTATATGGACAAATCGAAAGGCTCTCGGCTGAAGTCGCCCCAGTATTTTTCCTCATCGTACCTGTATATTTCAGACCACTTTTTGCGCTCCTCATCGGTAGGCGCAGAAAACTGCCAGTCGAAAAAACCGTTACCATGAAAATTATTGCTTTGTTTTCCCATAAATAATCCTTAAATAATAGTAATAATGCGGGCGCGGAGATTGCAAGGGGATTTTGCCTCACAAATCGCCGCGCCCGCGGTTTTATCATGTTGCCGCGAGGTTCAATGGCCGCGGCCGTAAAGCGATATTAGGTTAAAACTTGACGTGCAGTGTCGCAATCGAATATGCATCAACGTCGAAGCTCACGGTGTTGCCCGCTATGTTCACGTCGCCAAGCTTATGGCGCTCGGTGATGTCCACAAGCGCGGCGGAGACAGGCGTCTTTGCGAACTTGATGCTAACATGCTGCTTTTCGCCATGCCAGTCGGAGACGCGAAGGATAAGCCCGCCTTCCTCGGCAGTCTTGACGGCCGAGACCATGACATTGCCGTCAAGCTCGAACGCTCTGCCTTCAAGCGGCAGGGTTCCGCCGTGCTTTGTAGCCGATGCAAAAGCTACGGGATGGCAGAACAGGTGCGCATGCTTCTTTGCGCAGTCAGGGCTTGTTACCATGACGCCCAGCTTCATGTGGTGTTTGCCAAGCTCAGGGTACGGATCGGGGTCATACGAGCTGCGGATAAGCGTTACGGCGCCGGCATTGTCGTTTCCGCGGAAACCATATTTGCTATCGGTGACTATAGAGACAACCGGGCCTTCGCTTCTGTATATCTGCATGAAGCTGTTTGCAGGCACGTCGTGCGGCATCTCGGAACGGTCGACCATACCGAACGGGATGTCATAGCGATACTTTTCAGCGGCATATTTGACCGGAACATAGAAGTTGAGCTGCGGTATCCCGGTTTCGGGGCGCCCGATTTCATGCCAGTCGACGCGCACGTCAAACTCGAGCGTCCTCGAGTTCTCGGGAAGCGATATGGTTACGTCGAGCACTGAGGAGTCGAACTTGATCTGGTACGAAATCCACTTCTTCAGCGCGCCAAGGGCGTGTTCGGTCAGGCGAACGTTCTTTGCCGTGTTAAGCGGCAGAGCATTCATATACGGGCCGACTCTCCAGGAGGTCATGCCGAAGCGCGGGTTTTCATCTATGCGCCTGAATATGCAGGCGGGCTTTGCGGGGTCTACGAGCTCCTCGCCGGTCTTTTTGTCGACAAGCGACTTGAGCGCAATGTCTGTCGAACCAAATACCGCGCGGATGTGCTCGTTTTCAAGCACAAGGTCGCTGTCGCCGATGTGGTTGTCGCTGCGCGGGTCGCGCGGGAGGCTGTAGTTTCCTACCGGCACGCTGTCCATCTGGCGAAGGATATAAGTCGTATATCCGAATGCCGGCACCTCGGCCATTATAAGCAGTTTAGTGAAATGATGGCCCCAATAGTGGTGACCGTGTGCTGTTATCTGGAAGGGCACCTTATTGCCGCCAGCGTCTGTGACATACACGCGGCCGAAGTCGCCGGGATAGTCCCAAACAGTGACCTCGACAGGCTCGCGGCGGTCGTACATTGTCGTGTTGAACAGGTGCAGCACGCGCACGTTACCGCGACCGCGCTCGGTCTGCGGGAAAAGGTGGCCGCTGCTGTGGTCGACATTAAAGCCGACGCCCGCACCCTCGGAGATTGTGTGGTTGTTTTCGTCAAAATCTATAGAGGAAGTGTCAATGGCAAGCCCAATTTCGCGCATTGCAGAGTTGGCGCAAATGTTGATTGTTGCCAATGCCTCCTGGAAGCGGCCAAGCGCATACTCGCGGGTCTCAATCACGCACGAGCCGGGAAGGATGTCATGGAAATGGTTGAACAGAGTGTTCTCCCAAGCAGAAGCGAACAGCTCTACTTTAGGGCTCGAGTCTGCATACAGATACGCACATGCGGACAGAGCCTCGGAATCGTAAAGCCTGTCTTCCGCAATGCGGTTGGACATTTTGATGCGAGACTGCGAGGTGTAGCAGCCGGTGAACACGAAGTTAAGCTCGTGGTTTACGGTGGGCAGCTTGTCGCGGAACTTTTCAAGCTCGGCGAAATACTCCGCATAAGTGCCGAACTTTATCGTGGGATAAAGCGGCCAGCTCGACATGTCAATAATGCGCTCGACGTCGCGGCGAGTGGGTCCGCCTCCGTGGTCGCCCACGCCGTATACGAACAGGTTGACGTCCACGCCATGTTCATGGCAGAACAGCGGGTCGGTGACAAACGAGTCGTATTCTACGGTGCCGTTGTACCATCTCGGGTCGCGGAAAACGAGTACACGCTTGCCGGAGGGCGACTCCCAATTGTAAAGGAAATACTGGTCATGAGCGCGGCAGTGATAATAGTAATCGACGCCGCCGTTTTGCAGAATCTCGGGTACGTTTGCGTTGTGCCCGAAAGTATCGGGCTCGAAGTCGATTTTGATGCTGTCGGGCGAAATGTCAAGCAGCCTCGAAAGATAGCGCTTGGTATAGAGTATGTGGCGGGACAGCGACTCTCCATTGGGCATGTTCTTGTCGGTTTCAACCCATGTCGAGGCCGAAACTTCCCAGCGGCCTTCATGCACGCGGCGCTTGATTTCCTCAATCATTTCGGGCGCGTGTTTTTCGACAATACGGTAAACCGATGCCTGGGACTGCGAGTACTTAAATTCGGGATACTCGTCCATCAGCGTCAGTATTGTCCTGAAGGTGTCAATCGTCACCGCCGCAGTCTCCTGATAGCCCCACATCCAGTTCATGTCTATGTGGGCATGGGATACGCAGTATATGGTGTATGCTTTTACCGCGTCGCTCAAGTCGGAAAGCTGAGCCTCAACTTTTTGGGCTACAGGTGCGGGCAGGGTCTGGTTTTCGCTGATAGCCGCGACAAGCTCGTCGGCCGCAGCCTCGATGCGCGAATCGAACTCACCGCCGCGAATTTTGGAAAGTCCGGCCAGGCAGCGCAACTGGCTGTCGATGCGCTTTGCCCAGTAGCTGGAGTTTGAAACGCTGTGAATAATATCAAATTTCTGTGAGATGTTCATTTGAAATCCTCGCACTATGTTATTTAAACCACACGTCGGCTTGCAATCAGTTGCTATGCGTGACGGCAAAAATGCCGTGATATTTCCTTCGAGCTAATTATACTTATTCAAGCGATGCGATAATGCGGTCTGCCCAGTCAAAAACCTGTTTTTTCAAATCATCGGAAGCAATCTTGAGGAAAGATGGCGAAAATCCGAGATTGAGATACAGTTTTTCGTCACACACATTTGCGCCGGCTTCGGCAACAGCATTTATTACATCGGTTGCATCGGAGCGTGTTCCGTCAATAAGGAACGCGACATTATCCGCGCGGCTCTTGTTAAGCTCCATGGCAAATCTGCGGAGATTGTCGGGAGTCTTTTTGCCGATTGACATCAGGATGAAAACTATTCTCTCGTTTTCACAGGGATATGCAGGCGGAATAACGTCGGACTTTACTTGATATTTCGCGGCGAGAGCTTCGGCCAAAGCGGCCATTTTACCTTTTGATGAGAAATAAAGCACTCGAACTTTTGCAATCGCCATTTTCAAATCCTCCGTCTGTTATTTATTTTGTTATTACTCATTAATTATAATATATTTAAAAGAAAAATACCAGTCTTTTGCGATTATTTTAACATTTTAAGCGCAATGAACAAATTTATTTGTCTAATATATGCATAACAAACAATATAAGAATATTGACTTTTCATTTTGCGTGTGATAGACTATTGCAAGGATTTTCCCGAATACAGCAAAGGAGCGCGGATAAGACTCCGCAGGGGATAAAAAATGCTTATCACAGTGATCGGGCGCGGACATTCGGGCACGCGTGCGATATCGCACACTCTTTCGGCCAGCGGCGTGTATATGGGTGAACCGCTTAACGTTTCGGGTGACCTTTTGCCGCCGCAAAAAATGTACGATGCCTGCCGCGTTTTTGCACAGTATGTCAATTATACCGGAGAGCTTGAGTGGGATTTCTCGCATGTTATCGGATCCGATCCCACACCTGAATTTAGGACACTGATTGAAGAATACCTTCACACCGTGCTCACATCCGACAGCAAGCTGCGCGGGTGGAAAATTCCCGAAACGACGCTTGTGTATCCGTGGATAGTCAAGATGTTCCCTGACGCAGCCTATATCTTTTGGGTGCGCGATCCCCGCGACTGTATTTTAAACTCGCATCTTACCGACGATCTCGCCGACTTCGGCGTGAAATATACACTCCCCAAGCGATATCTTGACGAATGTAAAACAGAAGAGGACATCGTTCGCTTAAAACGCTCTGTAAGCTGGTATTATCAGCGGGAGATAGTCCGCTCGATACCGAAGCCCGCAAAGTGGATTTCATTCAGGTTCGAGGATATGGTTCTCGACCAGGATGCGCAGCTCCAGCGGCTTTCGGAGTTTATCGGAACTGATGCCGCGAAAATCGAAATGCGCAGGGAATCGGTCGGCAGATATAAAAATGATACCGGCGTCCATTATTTCGATTTCTTCGAAGCAGATATGAAAGAACTCGGTTATCTTTGATTGATTTTTATGCGTGACTGCGAAAAAAGCAAAAGTGTTTACATATTACTCACGCGAACAGACACATTTATGTCGCGTATTATCGCGGCTGTAACGCAAGCCCGTTATACCCATGCCTCCCTGAGTCTGGACTACGGGCTTAATCGCATGTACAGTTTCGGGCGGCTGTATGCATATTTCCCGTTTATCGGCTGCTTCAAGCGCGAAGAAACAACGTCGGGCGTGTATGCAAGGTTCAGGCGCTCGCCATGCGTGTTGTTTGAGCTGAAAGTGACCGAAACCTCATACGATGCGATATGCGCGCATATAGGAGAGCTGGAGCGGCATGCAAGCCGGTATAAATATAATTTATTAGGCCTTTTTACAAATTACATAGGCCTCCCGGTCAGGCGCGAACACCATTATTTTTGTTCTGAATTTGTTGCCGATACGCTGGTGCGCGGCGATGCGCTGCGTCTTGCACGCGACCCATCGCTTGTTCGCCCGAGCGATTTTTTGGAGATGGTCGAGCTCAAGCCCGTTTTTGCCGGCACAATTGAAACGCTTGACGAGTTCATCAGGCAGCGCGTCAGGGTGGCAAGCGAGGCAAAACTTATTCAAAAATATCCGGCGCCGCAAAATGAGCCAAGCGCTGCAACCCGCAGAGCGTTTGCTGCCGGCATGATTTTGAGCGTGCTATCGCGTTTCAAAGGCGCGTGACTGTAACAATTGGAAAAACAAAGAAAGGTGAGGTTGATTTTTACCTCACCTTCTTTTTTTGTTTGTATGCCAAACTGTTTGCCATACAGCGCCCACAGCCCGACTTGAGCTGTGGCGCTTTGCTATTTACTTACCGTTTGAAATGCGTGTGAATCTACCGGTCGGTTTCGTCGACAACGTCGACTTCGCTGCGGAAGAGAAGTGAAATACACCACAGTGCGGCAAGTCCGACAAGTGTGTAGATTATACGGCTTACCAGCGATGCCTGCCCGCCGCAGATCCACGCAACTATGTCAAATCGGAACAGACCAATACTGCCCCAGTTGATACCGCCTATAATTGCAAGAATTAACGCTATCCTATCAAGCATTTCGAAAATCTCCTGTTCAATTTTCGTTCATTGCTTGGTTAGTATTAGCGTTAGCTTAATTTGATATGCATTCTTAATTCTGGAAAATTATACCGAGGTAAATTTTTGCCCTTTTAGCCTTCGGTTTGGGCGGCGGTTTCCTCGCTTTCATCACTTTCTCCGCTTGCGGCGTTGGGATCGGTCTTGCCGAGATAAACGCTGCCGTCTTTGGCCGTAACGTTTACCTTTATAAACGCCATGGGGGTGGAGGAAGTGTAAGTTTCGCCTTTGCTTTCGCCTTCTACAAAGACCTCGCCGCCTCCGCCGGCGGTTATTTCATAGGTCTGATAGGCAAAGTTGTGGGCAAAATAGCTTAAATCGCCGCGTTTTACAGTGGCTTCGAGCGACAACAGATCGGTCTCGCGGAGCACGGCATTGCCCGTACCTATGTCTATTGTTACTGCGGAGTGTATTTTATTTTGCTCAAACAGCAGGTCGCCCGTCCCGATTTTGATAGTAAAGTCCGGGCGGATTTTCATACCTTTTACTGTTACGTTGCCGCTGTCCAGCTTAATTTCAAATTGCTTTAGCTGATAACTGCCGGTAAGATATATATTTACGGTTTTTTGGCCCGGCTCGGTATCTCTGCGCAAGAGATACTGGCGAAGCCCACCGAATTTGACTTGCTTTTCGCCGAAATTTAAAAGCTGCAGAAAACCAATGGATTCGTCAACGGTAAGTATGCCGTCCGACACAGCGAAACTGTACGAACCGGCATAATTGACAAGCTCGATATACGGTTCTTCGGCGTCGCCATAGATATTGACGTCGGCATCTTTCAAAACCAGCGAGATTTTGTTAAGTGATTTATCGTCGAGCGTTATAAGCTCATTGCTGTTCTCGCCGCCTGCGGTCTCAAAAAGCTCGATCCCCTGATCGGCTGCCATTTCTGCCGCGATGTAGCAGGTTACAATACCGCCGACTATGAGCAGCACCGACAGGCAGAGGAATATAATAGATGTCGGTCTCACTGTGTCGCACACTCCTTTTTAATTTTATGAAACAGGCGAACAGCGGACCGAATTACGAATTTTAAAAACTCAAAAAGCTTGGTCATTACAAACGGGAGAAAACGTATCGCTATGTTGTAGATTGCGATACCGGCGAACATCGCCGAGCCACCAATAGTCACGCCCAGTCCTATTTCAAAAAGACCGGCGGGCAGCACGCTGAATGTTTGGGTTATCCCGTATATAATGCCGAACAGCGAAAGCCCTGTTCCGACGGCGGCAACAGCTATCATAGCGGCAACCAGCCCGACAATCATAACTGCAATTGCTGCAAAACATAACAAAAACAGCGACAGCACAGTAAGTGCAATCACGCCCCACAGAGGGAAAGTGAGCGCAAACAATACCCAAAACATCGGCGGTGTTTGAGCGGGCAGCTCGTCAAGCGACGAGAAGTCGAGGTGGGTTTCTTCGTACCCGTCGTCATACATCTGGTAATCTTCGGTTA
>DGDL01000034.1 GCA_002385415.1 Clostridiales bacterium UBA3953 | reverse complement strand
GACGGCGAGGCGTCGGCAACAGCCGAAACCGATGCCGAAGCGTCGGCTACGGAAAATAGCGCCGAAACGGATGACCAGGCATCGGCGACACCTGAAACGGATTCCGAAGCGTCGGCTACAAATGATGCGGAAGGGGGCGGCGAGTGATGACCGGTGAAAATAAAAAGGCGGCAAGATATTCGCTTGCGTTGTTTGCCCAGCAGCTGCGAGGAGGCTTGCTCGACAACAACCCCACGCTTGTGCAGCTGCTTGGCACCTGCCCGACGCTTGCGACGACCACGTCGATAGATAATGCCATTGGCATGGGCATTGCCGCAACGCTTGTGCTTGTTTTTTCAAACCTGTTTATATCGCTTTTGCGCAAGCTGATACCGCCGCAGGTCAGAATTGCGGCTTATATAGTCATAATTTCGGGTTTTGTCAGCGCAATAGAGCTGCTTATAAAGGCGTTTTTGCCGGCTCTCGACGCCGCGCTCGGCGTGTTTATCCCGCTTATCGTTGTCAACTGCATCATACTTGCGCGGGCAGAGGCGTTCGCCTCTAAAAACCGCGTGCTGCCGTCGGTTGTCGACGGGCTTGCGATGGGACTGGGCTTCACGCTTGCACTAACAATGCTTGCCGCAATACGCGAGCTTCTCGGTGCCGGGACGCTGCTTGGTTTTCCGATATTCGGTGACGCAATTCCGCCGGCATTGATATTTATAATGCCGCCCGGCGCATTTTTAACGCTCGGATTTATAGTCGCAGCGGTAAACAAGCTGCTTGCAATTGCAGAGCGCTATCGCAAAAAACAACTTGACAAGACACTCGCCGACGAGTTTGCGGAGGATGCGGCGCTCGGTGGAGGAGTGCCTCCGCACGCAAGCGAGCTTGAGTTTGTTCCGAGCGGGGAGGATGAAGGCAAATGACGGAAATACTGCTTATAATGTTTACCGCCGTATTGGTGGAAAACTTTGTATTTACGCGCTTTTTGGGTATTTGCCCGTTTTTGGGCGTGTCCGAAAAGCCGGACACCGCGCTTGGCATGGGGTTTGCGGTTGTATTTGTCATGACTTTGGCAAGCGCGGCGACCAATCTTATATATAACCTGATACTCGTGCCTTTTGAGCTTAAGTATCTGAAGACAATTGCCTTCATACTCGTTATAGCTTCGCTTGTTCAGCTCATAGAAATGTTTTTGCGCAAATATGTGCCGGCGCTGTATGGCGCACTGGGCATATATCTGCCGCTGATAACCACAAACTGCGCGGTGCTCGGTGCGGCACTGCTCAGCGTCGAAAGCGATTACAATTTTATAAAGTCGGTGGCCTTCGGTTTTTCCGCAGCCGTCGGATTTACGCTTGCGATTGTGATATTCGCGGGTGTGCGCGAGCGGGTGGCAGTCGCAAATCCGCCGCGTTCGTTTGAGGGCATACCGATTGCACTTGTGACGGCTGGACTGATTGCTATGGCGTTTTCGGGCTTTTCGAGCATTAACCTCGGCATATGAGCGGCTAAAAATATCCAGTCAAAATAATATAATAAAAGGATAAACTTTATATGGACCTTTCAAATATAATTTGGGCGTTTGTTTGGTTTACAGCGCTCGGCGTGGTGTTGGGAGCTGTGCTCGCCCTGGCGTCAAAGATATTTGCCGTCAAGGTTGACCCGCGCGTCGAGGCGATTGTCGACGCGCTGCCCGCCGCAAACTGTGGAGGATGCGGCTATACAGGTTGCGCGGCGCTTGCCGAGGCTATCGCCCGCGGAGATGCCGCAGTAAATGCCTGCACCGCCGGCGGCGTCGAAACCGCAAAGGCCATAGCCGACATAATGGGCCTGCCCGTCGTGGCTCCAAATCGCATGCGCGCACAAGTCATGTGCAGCGGCACACACGGGAAGGCGAAACTGAAATATAAATATGACGGCCCGGCCGACTGCAATGCCGCAATGAGACTTGCGGGCGGGGACAAACTTTGCCCCAATGGCTGCATAGGTCACGGGACCTGCGTCGCGGCATGTAAATTTAACGCGATAGAAATAAAGGATGACATCGCGGTTGTTGACTACAACCGCTGCACAGGCTGCGGGGTTTGCGTGCAGTCTTGCCCCAAAAAAGTTATAAAGCTGATACCGTATGAAAGCGACCACTGGGTGAGCTGCAACTCTTTAGACAACGGGAAAACAACTCGCTCCTACTGCGATGTCGGCTGCATAGCCTGCAGGCTTTGCGAGAAAGCCTGCGAATACGACGCAATACATGTAAAAGACAACCTTGCGGAAATTGATTACTCAAAGTGCACTTCCTGTGGCAAGTGCGTGCTGAAATGCCCGCGCAAGATAATCCTGCACAGCCGTGACCCACGAGCGAAAACTGCATAAAATATAATATCCTCCGCAATCGCGGCGGATGTGTATAAAAAACTCAAAGTTCACTGTAATAAGTGGACATTGTTTGAGCCCGAGCGTCAAGCTCGGGCTTTTTTTAGTCGGCAATATCGCTCTTACGGCGCAGGTGAATATGCGACAGCCTCTTGTATTCGGCAAAATCTATCTCGCGGAGCATGTTTGCAAGCTCGCCGTCCCCCATCACAGTGTTGCGTCCGGCGGCGTATTCCGCGTCGACGCGCTCTTTCATGAGCCTCACGATTTCGGTTTGCTTGTCAATAGCATGAGGCGTACCGCTTAGGCGGAAGTAGCTGTTTATCCAATGCGCGATTCCGGCAAGACCGCTGTGAGAGTCGACGGCGACCAACGCCGGACGGTCGAGCAGTTTTTTAGTATTAAATATATTGTAGATTTCTTCGTCTTTCAGCAGGCCGTCGGCATGGATGCCGGCACGCGTGACATTGAAGTTGCGCCCGACAAACGGCGTGCGCTCGGGTATCTCATAGCCTATTTCGTCCTCGAAATAGCGCGCTATCTCGGTGATAACCGGTAGATTCATGCCGTCGTCGGTGCCGCGCAGACTGCAGTATTCAATAACCATCGCTTCAAGCGGGCAGTTGCCGGTGCGCTCGCCGATGCCGAGCATCGAGCAGTTGACGCTCGAGCAGCCGTAAAGCCATGAGGTGGAAGCGTTTACAACGACTTTATAAAAATCGTTGTGCCCGTGCCATTCAAGCAGCTCGCTTGGTATGCCTGCATAGTGCCGCAATCCGTATATTATCCCCGGCACGCTGCGTGGCAGGGCAGCACCCGGATACGGAACACCATAACCCATGGTATCGCATGCGCGGATTTTGACGGGAATACCGTATTCCTCACCGAGCTTGCGGAGCGCTTCCGCAAACGGCACAACAAATCCATAGAAATCGGCTCGCGTAATATCCTCGAAATGGCAGCGAGGCCTGATGCCCCTTTCAAGTATCTGCCGCACAACTCCGAGGTACTTTTCCATTGCGGACTTGCGCGTGAGGTTCATCTTTTTATATATATGATAGTCGGAGCAGGATACAAGCACGCCGGTTTCTTTTATGCCCAGCGACTTTACAAGCTCGAAATCCTTTTCGGAGGCGCGGATCCAGCTTGTTACTTCGGGAAACCGGTATCCGAGCTCAAGACATTTTTCGACCGCGCGGCGATCCTTTTCGGTGTATATGAAAAACTCGGTTTGCCTGATAAGTCCTTTCGGGCCGCCGAGCTTATTGAGCAGCTTATAAAGGTGCACAATCTGTTCGACCGTGAAGGGTGAGGTTGACTGCTGCCCGTCGCGGAAGGTTGTGTCTGTCATCCAGATTTCCGCAGGCATATCCATCGGCACCGTGCGGTGGTTGAACGAAACCTTCGGCACAGAGTCGTAATCAAATAGGCCGCGATATAAATTAGGTTCGTCCCGCTCCTGCAGTTGATAGCGATATGCCGATTGCTCAAGCAGATTTGTTTTATGCGAGAAATACAGTTTTGGATTATCTTTGGGTGACAGATGCATAATATGAACACACTCTCTTTCATTTACGCGCTATAAAACGATTATTGCATGATATTATAGCACCATGATTGCAATATTGCAATACTATTCTTGCAATTTTTCTGAAATTAATTTTATTATATGCAAGGCAATCGCAATTCTGTGCAAAAAATACACGCCTTGATTTGTGAATGGATTAAAATGGAATAAATTGCACTACGGCAACAAGTTTCGGTCATAATGTGCACGCAGACGGGGGCTGAGATTGCTTTTATAGTATATTCCTTTGCTTTTTATGGCTGACGATTGTTGACAATATTGGTCGTACGAGTTATAATAGGCTGGGCTTCAAAAAATTAATACAAATGTAAATTTTCATAAAGTGAAAGGAACCAATTCAATGGCGGAAAAACTGCGTATTGGAATCATCGGCTGCGGAGGAATCGCTCACGCACATGCCAGATCATATCTTAATTTTGACGACGTTGAAATTGTTGCCGGAGCGGACATAATCCCCGGAAAAGCACGCAAGTTCCTTGACGAGTTTGGGCTCACCGATGCTACGGCATACGAGGACACCGAGGAGCTTTGCAAGCGCGACGACATTGACGCCGTCAGTGTATGCACATACAACTCTACCCACGCCGAGTGTACAATTGCGGCGCTGGAGTCCGGCAAGCATGTTCTGCTTGAAAAGCCCATGACCGTTACACTTGATGAAGCCATCGACATTATGCGCGCCGAGAAAAAATCGGGCAAAATTGTTTCGGTTGGCTTCCAGCCCCGCTATGACGTAAACTCTAAAAAGGTTAAAGAGATTGTTTCCTCGGGCAAACTGGGCAAGGTATACTATATCCAGACCGGCGGCGGACGCCGCAGAGGAATCCCGGGCGGGACATTTATCGATCGCGACAAGGCGGGCGTCGGCGCACTTGCGGATATAGGCTGCTATGCGCTTGACTTTGCGCTTAACACTATTGGGTATCCCAAACCCCTTACGGTTTCGGCAATGGCGTATGACTATTTCGGCAAAAACCCCAAATATTACCCCGAATCCGAACGTTTTTCGGTCGACGACTTTTCCGCAGCGTTCATACGGCTCGAGGGCGATATCACACTCGATTTCCGTATGAGCTGGGCAATGCACATGGACACCACCGGCGACTTTATATTCCTCGGTACCGATGCGGGTCTGAAGGTTCGCCAGCCACACTACAACCTCTGGGGCGGCGCGTGGGACGGCCCGATAGGCGCCATCACGCTGATGCACGACGCCGAAGACGGCGCCCCCACACACACCGAGATACCGCTTGACCAGGAGGGTCAGCAGAACCTCTTCGAGCGCAAGGTGCGCGCATTTGTCGACGCCGTTAAGACCGGCGGGCTTGCACCTATTCCGACAAGTCAGATTATATACAACCAGGCGATTATTGACGGCATTATCCGTTCCTCTGCTTCTCGCGAGGAAGTGAAAATAGAGATACCCACCATCTAAGAAATTAATGAGGTGATAAAATGTCCGCCAAAAAGCCCAACATCCTGTTTTTCGGCATAGACAGCCTGCGCCGCGATCGTATGAGCCTTTACGGCTATCATAAGCTTACGACCCCCCATATAGATCGCTATCTGTCAACCGATAGTGTCATTTTTAATCAGATGTTCAGCCCGTCGATACCCACAACACCCGGCTATGCGTCCATGCTGACCGGTATGGACTGCTTCTCGACCGACGTTGTGGCGCTGCGCCATCAGGGCAAGGTGGCAGCCGGCTGCAAATCGCTGCAGGAACTTCTGCGCGAACATGGTTATAACACAACGGCGATAAGCTATGACCAGATACCTTTCGATCGCAAGCTTGATGCCAAGGTGACATGGGGCGGCTGGGAGCAGGGCCGCTCACGCAAAGCCGAGAGCATGAACGAGGTTGCTATTCCCGAGCTTGAAAGGCTTGTCGATGAGGGCAAACCCTTCTTCCTGTTCCTGCGGCACATGGATCCACATTCGCCTTATCTTCCTCCCGAACCCTTTGAGCGGATGTTCTATACGGGCGACGAATTTGATCCGAACAATAAATCGCTGGAACCTGTTTATAACTTCAAGCCTTTCTGCGATTATTTCCGCACCTGGTTCCCGCCGGGATGCACCGATGCGGAGTATATATGCGCACAGTATGACGGTGCTATAGCGTATATGGATGCGTGTATCTCGATTATGCTCAACAAGCTTGAGGCATTGGGCATCGCCGAAGATACTATTGTGGTATTCACTTCCGACCACGGCGAAACACTCTATGAGCATGACTGCTATTTCGACCATCACGGCCTCTATGAGTGCACATTGTCCATTCCCTTTGCAATCAAGTATCCGCGCAAGCTCAAAGGCGTGTCCAAGCGCTATAACGATATATGCCAGCTCAAGGATGTAATGCCCACGCTGCTGTATCTGATGGACATTGAAACCGACATTAAGTTCGACGGCCGCAACCTGTTTGACGTTGTTGCGGGCAAGGCGCCGCAGGAGCCCGAAATGTACATAACCGAGGCGACCTGGATGCGCAAACACGGCTGGCGTACGCCCGAGTGGAAACTGATTTTGGCCCTCGAGCCCGACTTCCACTACAAGCCGTCCGTCGAGCTTTACAATCTTATCATGGATCCGGGCGAAAACCACAACGTCGCCGACCAGTATCCAGATATTGTAAAGCTTTACACCGACAAAATTAACGCTCATATCGCAAAGCGTACCGCCGAGACGGGCAGAGAGGCGCCCATTTACTCCAACGCAGACAAGTGGAATGGATTCGGACATCCTTTCACCAGCTCGGACGAAGCATATAATTCGATGCACATCGGCGACCCCGAAACTGCCCGCCGCCTGCAGGAGCTCGGCGAAAAGCGCAAAAATCAGCAGTAAACATAGCACGCAAAAAGCATACACGGAAAAGGCCTGATATTGTACATCGCCGTTTAGGCTGTACAAAAAAATACGCGGACATATCGCCGAGGGTCGGCGCCGGGGTATATACCCCCATGGCGTCCGGCCCGTCGGCGAGTGCCCGTATGAATAAAGAAGGTATATTGCCATGCAACGCGTTTGTGTAATCGGAATGGGGCACATAGGACGGCTCCACGCAAGAATATACCGCGAGCTGCCCAATGCAGAGCTTGTCGGGGTTTGCGACATCATTCCCGAACGGGCAAAGGCTGCGGGCGAGGAAGCTGGCGTGCCCTATTTCCTTGACGCTCAAGAGATGCTCGATGCGCTCAAACCCGACATTTGTTCGATAACGACGGGCGGATACGAGTATTCATCCGACCACTACATACCGACCATTCAGGCGCTTGAGGCGGGCTGTCATGTGCTCGGCGAAAAGCCTATTTCAAACGACCTCAAACATGCGCTCGAGATGGTCGAGACCGCGCGGCGCCTTAACCGCTGTTACGGAATCAATTTCAACCATCGCTTTACGCCGGCGGCGTGGCAGGCTGAAAAGTGGATGGCCGACGGGCGGATAGGCGAGCTGCTTTTCTGCAACATGGCGCTTTGGATCGGCAAGTTTATGCCGCTCGACTCACCGTATTATCACCTCAAGGCGCTCAACCCGCACAGCGTCAACATGATGATGCATTACTGCGGCCCGATTGAGGAAGTTTCGTGCTTTGCATACAAGGCGACCGGCCGCGAAATCTGGTCGACGGCATCTATAAACATGCGCTTTAAGTGCGGCGCGGTGGGACACCTGACAAGCTCGTATGATATTGCGCGCGGCCATCCGATGGAGCGCTGCGAAGTTGCGGGTACAAAAGGTCGTTTTGTCGTCTCGGATATGTGGCGCGAGGCGGTGCTTTATCCGGCCGAAACCTATCTCAAGGAATCTTATGCCAACCCTGTATTCGGCGGATATTCAAATTTTGACGACACTTTCCGCGCGCGCATCAAAGCTTTTGTCGATCAGGTCGACTCGGGCGCAAAGCCCGAAGAGATAAATGGATCGGGCGTCGAGGGATTGGAAGCCCAGCGTGTTATCCATGCGGCGATAAAATCTCTCGATAACGGCGGCATACCCGTTAAGGTTGAAGAAGTAAGCGAATAAATGCGCAGGCTCATCCGCCTTTTGTTTGTCGCAGCTACGGCTTTGGCATATCTTTTTGCCGCGGTATCGTGCCTACCCGCGAAAAAACCCGAGCGGGGCGTGCTGTCGGCCGAGAATGCGATAGTTGGCGGCAGGCTGTATCATGCGGCAAGAATATCCGATACATTTCAGTACATAGACATAAACGTCGACTATAAAAGCGTACTGACTATAGAGCCGAAGGTGGCTTGCGCTATAAAAGGCTGCAGCCATTCCGACGACAGTTGTCCCGCCTATATTCGCGGGCTGACCTGCTGGGCACCCGACCCGGGGGCGCACAGTCACTCGCTTTGGTATGCGCAGATGCGCACATATTTCGATGCCGAGCAGAAAAAAGGCGTGCGCCACAATGTCATCGCATGCCTTGCGGTTCTAACCGGCGAAACCGAAACAGTTTTGCAGGACTGGCAGTATCCGATAGATCAGCTTCTGCTGTACGGGGACGACATTTATTTCCTTTCCAAAAATCAGGACGGCCTCCACGACATTTGGGTGATACCACGGTCGGGTGGCACGCCGGAACTCTACGTCGCCGGTGACGGCACCGATATTGTGATGGTCGGTATGGAAAACGGCGCGCTCTATTTTATGAGCGAGGACAGCGGAGTGTATAGGGCGGAACGGGGCAGCGACGGCGTAAAGACGACGCTCATTTTCAGCTGCGATACGCCGACCGGTATATTCGTCTACGACGGCTACATATATTATCCCGTGAAATCCGAGGATGCGCCGGAGTATGAGATTCTGCCGGGGCGCACCGAAACGGACGAAAACGGCGAGGTGACGGAGTTTGCCGTTGCGGTGAACTGCCACGATTATTACCGCGTACCGGTAAGCGGCGGCGAGCCGGAGCCGGTAATCTCGGGTGTGCAGGCGACTGTGGGCAGCCTGTGTGCGGACGGGTATCTGTATCTGCCCGCGTGGGAGTTTGACTACTACGGCTCGATAGAGTCGAAGGGCGGGTCAACGGACTATTTTTCGCGCTCCTCGGGCACTGTTTGGGCTGTCGATATAAAAGGCAAGCCGCGTGCCGACACGCTGATATCGGCATCAAAGTATGCCACCGCCGACGGCGATATTACGGCTATATATACCGTCACCGAGAGATTTGTGTTCGCAAAAAGCCTAAATACGCTTGCCGCATATCAAAACGGCACTCCTGTAGAATCGGTTTATGTACTGTTTGACCGCGGCGACGGATACGTACGTGTGGTTAATTTTGAATAAGGCAACTAGCGTTTTAGATATTAAGATATAAAACACTTCGGCAGTAAAATTTTTTGAAAGAGGTAAGTCATTATGTCGAAAGCACCGCTGAAAGTAGGAGTCGTCGGCATGGGCGGCATAGGCAACCTGCATGCCGACTGTCACAAAGCCGACGAGCTTGCCGAGCTGGTCGCGGTCTGCGACCTCATAAAGGAGCGTGCCGACAAGGCGGCTGAGAGACTCGGCGTCCCCGCATACTACAGCCTCAAGGAAATGCTCAAAGCGCATCCCGACCTCGACATTGTCGACGTATGCACCTCCGGTTACGAAAACGGAAGCTGGCACTATGAGCCTACAATGGAAGCGCTCGATGCCGGCAAACATGTGCTTGTCGAAAAGCCCATCTCCAACGAAATCACCGAGGCGCGCGAGATGGTGGCCTATGCTTACAAAAAAGGTCTTTATCTCGGCTGCAACCTCAACCACTATTTCTCGCTGCCGGCAGAACGCGCCAAAAAGTACATGGACGAAGGCCAGATAGGCGAGCAGGTTTACTGCATCAACAAAGTAGGTTTCAACGGCTCCGAGGCCGGCTATGGCGGCACCGGCGCACCCCGTTGGAACCGCCCGTACTCGCATGCAAAGGCGTTTTTGACCCACCCCTTCTCGGTCATGCGCTACTTCTGCGGTAACGTAACCCATGTTCAGGCCTTTATGGATAAGCCCGGCGTAAGACGCTCTGCAAGCGACCTTATGCTGTCCATCCAGAGCATACATATGAAATTTGAAAACGGCTGCGTTGGCTATCTGCTTTCTCAGCGCGGCGATGCCATGTTCGGTCTGGGCGGCTGGTGGAGCTTCGAGCTTGCCGGTACAAAGGGTACATTTGTAATCGAAAACTGTGTGGAAAAACTCACCTACTATAAATCCGGTGCCGAACCCGAGGTTATGAACACCGGAATAACCGACTTCAACTCCACCTTCCCGCGCCGCATCCACGCGTTCCTCGAGGACGTTTCAAACGGTGTGCCGCTTGACAACCTGCGCTCCAGCGGCCGCGATGCGCTTGCAACGATGGAGTACATCTTCGCTGCGATCGAATCCTACGAAAACGGCGGAGAAATCGTACGTCCTCATCCGCTGCCCCCGATTCACGGCGCAGTCGGTTCAATCTAACGCTTTAGATATGGGCGAAGGACCTTATCAAAGGTCCTTCGCTTTTTTGTTTAAACGTAAAATTATGTCTAAATTTGTAGTAATTTTGGTGTAAATTGTTGCGAGCAGCACAAATATTAGGTATAATACAAAGGGTTGCCAATTTCCGATTCGGAGGCTCGATATGATTGAATATATATTTGATCCGCAGGTGCAGAAAATGCTCGTCGAGTTTTACACCATATCAGGATTAAGAGTGGGCATACATGATGCTAACATGAATATTTTACTTGAGCATCCGGTTAAATCGTCGAATTACGACGAGCTGCGTTTTTGCGACAAAGTGCGCTATCACAGCCCGCTTTTTACTCGGAAATGCAGGGAATGTGATTTGCGTGCTCTCGAATATGCGAAAGTCACAAAAAAAGCTTATATCTATAAATGTCACGCCGGTTTCACCGATGCAATAATACCGGTAATGGCCGAAGACGAATTGATTTGCGCGCTTATGATAGGTCAGATCAAATATGGATACCAGGCAGAACAGTACAGTAAAATCGTCAGCTTCATTGATAAAGACAAGCTCGACGATGCTCTTGACGCCGATTTGCGGGAGGCTTATGCAGCGATGCCGGTACTTGAAGGTCGAAAACTCGAAGCGCTGGTCTATTTTCTTGAAATATGTGCACAGAGCATATACGATAACCGCTGGATAAAATGCACCGAGTCAAAGATAATCGAAAATTTCAAAGCCTACATAGAGAAGAACCTATATAATAAAATCAACGTAAGGCACACCGCCGCGGCGCTCTATGTCAGTGTTTCGCACCTGTCAAGGCTTATAGCCTCCGAGCTTGGCACGACTTTTACAAAATATCTCACAAACCGCAGGATTGAAGAGGCAAAAAAACTGCTTGCGATGACGGATATAAGCATAAGCGAGCTTGCCTCTCACCTTTGTTTCGGCAATGCGAGTTATTTTATGAAAACTTTTAAAAAATATACCGGCATGACATGCACGGAGTATCGAAACGCGGCGAAGGCAAAAAAATGCATTTGTGAAACCAAATGCGGATAAATGATACAAAAATACATGCGATGATAGAATAATTTATTGTGTTTATATCACTAATGTGATAACATTTAATTGTGTCGAAAATAAAAAACGACAAGGAGAATAGAGCATGAAGAAATTTGCATTATTTTTGTCTGTGCTCATACTCGTTATGTCGCTGTCGGTTTTTGCCGCCGATCATGGTACCACCGCAGCATACGCTACTGTTAAGCCTGTTATCGACGGGCAGATAGACGAAATATGGGAATACACCTCAAAACAGGTGCTTCCCGATGAATATGACATTTCAAACAGCTACACAAAAATACTCTGGGATGAATCCGGTCTGTACTTGCTTGCCGTCGTAGGAGACGAAAGCATAACAGAAAATGACGTTGACGCGAGAAACTCGGTCGATTTTTGGGTGTCCGAAAAGAATACAAAGGCCATGGGCTATGCAACCGACCCCGGCGACTGGCACTTCTGCAAGGCGTCTGACGGCCACGAAATATATTATACGGGCAACGAAAATGTATACGAAGTGGCAGAGAGCGCCGTTGTCCTCACAGATACGGGTTACATAATTGAGTTGTATGTGCCTTATCTTTCGGACATAAAGCCGCAGGAAGGCACCGTAATCGGATATACGGTAAGTATAAATGACGACTTTGACGGCGACGGTGTGCGCGACGGTTATGTCTTCTGGGCACACTCCGATGAAAATGAGGCCTACTGGGAAAATACCAGCGCGCTGATTGATGTAACCTTGGTCGCCGGTCCCGATCCGCTCATCTTTGCTCCCGAAACCGAGGCTCCTGCCGAAGATGCTCCGGCAGAGGAAGAGCCCTCGCAGGTGCAGGTCGCTCCTCAAACATTTGATATGATGTTTTTTGCAGCCGCTGCCGCTGTGGCAACCGCCTCCGCAGCAATCGCAGCCGGCAAACGCAAAAAATAAAGTGATGAACATAGCTGCTTTTATGATCCCCTGTTTAAAATAATCGAAGCGCTCCGGTGCGGCCATTCTTTATGGTCTTATGGTCGCATCGGAGCGCTTTTTGGCTGTTAGCTTATTTTCGCTTTATTTTAGAGAGGCAAGATAATCGAAGCTGCGCTTTGCTGCCTCGAGCGAGGCCATATCGTATGTCTGGTCCTGCTCGACGACGACATATTTGGCGCCGGCATCGACGGCGGCATCGAGAATTGAGGGAATATTCTGAACGCCGGAGCCGACAGGCCTGAATTCGAACTTATTGGTCTGCACAGAGGTTTTCTCCTGACCGATGAGGTCATACATTCCTTCGGTCTTTTCGCCTACATAGTCCTTGAGATGGACTATAGGTGCGCGACCGGTATATTTGCGGACATACGCGGCGGGGTCTTGTCCGGCAACGCGTACCCAGCAGGTATCAAGCTCGGTCGCAAGATGCTCGGCGGGGATATGAGAGTACATGTAATCCAGCCCAAAGCTGCCGTCGGGCATGGTGACAAACTCAAAGTCGTGGTTGTGATAGAGCAGCAGCATGCCGCGCTCCGCACATGCTTTGCCGATACGTGCTATCTCGGAGAGCGCAAACTCAAACTTTTCGGCGCCAGGACGGTACTCGTCGGAAAGATAGGGCACGGCGACATACTCGCATCCGAGTGATTTGTAGATGTCGAGCACTTTGTCGGTGTCACCCGAAAGCTCGTCGAAGGGCACATGCGCAGAGATTGCTACCAGCCCGGCTTCGTCAAGTGCGGACTTGACGGCGGAGGGCTCAAGCCCATAAAGGCCGGCGAGCTCTACATATTTGTAGCCGATTTCGGCAATTTTTTTCATTGTACCGGCGAAATCACGTTCCGCATGATCGCGCACGGTATAAACCTGAAGTCCTACAGGAAGTTTCATTTTTATTTTCTCCTTTACAATTGTTTATGAAAGCACAGTTTATCCGTCGGGATGGCGGCTCCGGGCAGCCATCCGACGGATAACGGCATTATCAATTGGGAAAGCAAGCGGGCAAACCGCGTCATAAGGCTATGGCAGCCGTCCGGCGAAGCCATGTCACCGGTTATTGTGTGCGGCGCCGCAAAGATTAATCCGTGTTATTCCCGGGGCAGGCGAAGCTCGGCGGGCGGCAGCGGTGCAAATACCTTATGCGGCTCGGTCTGATACCAGTATGCGACGGTCGCGATGTCGTTTGCGCGGTCGTTTGCATGACCGTGCTCGATTGAAACACGAATGGATTTTTCAAACGGGATTGGATCCGCGACATGATAGCGATAGACGCAAACCTTGCCCTTCGAGTGGTGGAGATTGCCTTCCTTTATCTCGCACCAGGGCTCGCCGCAGTGCAGGTTGTGCGTGTGCTGCATGCCCCATGCGTGACAGAGGTAGTCCTCGCTGCCGGTACCGTGCAGGTCAGGCGGCCAGGTGTAGTTTTCGGGGTCTCTGTCGATGAAAATCATATCGTCGCCCTCGCCCCACCAGTCGCCGCATAGGTTGTCGACGCTCATGTTCATGCCGATATAAGTGCCTCGTCCTTCGGCGTCGAGTATAAGATAATTATACTTGTCGGTGAGGTTACGGCCTTTGAGCATTTCCTCATAGGCGGGGTCGCCGGTGCCGTCCGGTACGGTAGCAGGGTTTTCGCGCCGCCACATCGCATGGAAATAAAGGGTGTCCTCGGGAAGCGACTTGTGGATTTCGTAGTCGATGTAGAAATAGAAGGAATTGACGGGTGTGTCCTGTTCGTTTGTAATCTCGATGCGTGCCGATTTGCGGAATGGCATGGGTGCCCAGCAGTTCATTGCCACGCCGTCGCCGACCGACCCGCCGTCTCTTCCTGAGTTGCAGGAGGTCGAAAACAGCGCGCAGGAATAGGTCATGGATACTGAGTGGCCAAGCCCGAAGAAGTCACCGACGGGGCAGGAGACCGACGGGTTTGCCTCGCCATCCCAATAGATGCGCAGTGCAAGTTTGCGCAGGTAATAGTGATCCGGTGATGAAATAGTGAACCAGATATGCGAGATAACGCCGGGCCCGGTCAGATCGGCGAGCACTTTGGTTTCGCCGGGTGCTATAGGCCATGCGTCAGCGTTACCGCCGCTTTTATCATAGCTTGAAACGCGGGCTCTTTTGAAATTCAGGGGACGTGTTAGTCGCTCGAGATTAAACATCGGCATGTCCTCCCAATTGCTTTATATGTACCCTCTAAATACTACCATAAATACAGACGCAAATCAACCGATTGTATAAATTTATTGATAGATTTTCTTCATGTTTTCAAAGCAAAAATTAACAGAAAACTCTGGTAAAACAGCGCACAGCGTGTTATAATTAGCAAAAACAGCGAGGTGACTGTTGTGCTTTGCGGAATACCGCCTATCCTTTCGCCCGAGCTGCTCAAGGTGCTGTGCGAGATGGGGCACGGCGACGAGATTGTTATAGCAGACGGAAACTTCCCCGGCGCGTCATGCGCCAAAAATTCGATTTTGCTGCGTGCCGACGGGCACGGTGTACCGGAGCTGCTTGACGCGATACTCACACTTTTCCCGCTCGACGAGTATGCGCCGCCGGTCGCGCTTATGGCAAAAGCGCCACAGGACGAAGCACTCGAGATACCTATTTGGAACGAGTTTCGCGCCATCGTCGACAAGTACACAACCGTCCCGTTTGAGTTTATGGAGCGGCATGCCTTTTACGAGCGTGCCAAAAAAGCGTATGCAATACTCATGACGGGCGAGCGCGCAATTTATGCCAACATAATAATCAAAAAAGGCGTCGTCAAGTTTTAAACACAGCCGGAAAGGAGGTTTCCTTTCCGGCATATTTCATTTTACGGGCTGCATAAGCGGGAGTGCAACCTCGCGCAGGAGGGTCAGCCCTTCCGCCGACACACGGCCGAACGGGCGGCGGCAATAGCCGATGTCCAGTCCCATCATCGAAAGCAGCGCTTTTGAGCCTTCGAACAATCCGACTTTGAACAGGCAGGCGACAACGGTGTTTATTTCCGCTTGCAGTCGCTGCGCCTCGGCGAGATCGCCGGCTTCAACGGCGCCGATTATACCGACCGCTTTTTCGGGCATGAAGTTGTATGTCGAGCCTATGGCTCCGTCGGCGCCGATCGCAAGGGCGGCGGTGAGCATTTCGTCAACTCCGAACAGCACAGGCTTTTGGGGATATGCCGATTTGACCCGTTCGAGCGTGAAAAGGTCCTGACAAGAAAACTTCATGCCAAGCACATAGTCAGGATCCATGAGCTCAAGTACCTGGTCGAGCGTGAAAGATACCCCCGAGCGGGAGGGTATGTAATAGACCATCAGCGGCAGGCCGGACGCTTCGGCAATGTTGCGATAATAGCTTTTGATATTTTCAAATGAGAATTTGTAGTAAAAAGGCGTTACCGCCGACACCGCATCGTATCCACAGCTCCAGGCAAACGAGGCGAGCCGCAGCGCTTTGTCCTCTGATGCGTCGCCGATTTGGGCAACCATTGTCGCGCGGCCTCCAACTATGTCCGAGCAAAGCCGAAGCACAAGCATTCTCTCTTCCACGGTCATGAGAAATGCCTCAGCACTGCTGCCGCCGACATAAAACCCTTTGACACCTCGCCGCAGATTCATTTCAATGAGCTGTTCGGTTGCTTTTTCGTCAATGGAGCCGTCTTCTCTAAACGGGGTAAACAGTGCGGGGAAAATACCGGAAAATTTTTTAAGGCTCATATACTGTTCCTCCAATAGTGTTATGGCAAGTTCATGCTTTAATTGACAAGCCTGCGAAAACTTTTTATTCTGTGGAAAGTAACAATATTGGTGTCATGTGCACTGAATGCATCTTTGTCGCCCGACCGGCTGACAATGAGAAGGTCATCGCCGTCTATCGCCATCGAGGCGTAGTGGCGTGCCTGGCGCTGCGTTTCGCCGACATCAACAATTCCGGCAAAGCACCAGTCGACAAGATTTTTTGAAAAATGCAGAACAAGCCGCTGTCGCTCGTTGTTGGGCAGATTATAGCGGTCAGCAGACAACAGCTCCGGTTTTATCATGCTGTCTGTCGATTGCGTGGAAAGCAGCCAGTAGAGTTTAGTTACATTGTCATACAAAATATAAAACTTCATGTGTCCGCCGGGCATGGGGAGGAATGCGACGTTGCGTCCCGACGGATTTTTCTCAAAGCCGAGCGAGATTCCGCCGTCGTCACGTTCAGTGGCCAAAAACATCGCGCAGAAATTTGTCCCGCCGTAATGAAAACGCGCGAAAAGATGGTATGTGCGCCCAGAGGGATCATGCCAAATATGCGAGGGGTCGTATATGCGCGTTACATTAGTCTCAAGCCAACCGGGCGCGCCGGCTCGGAGTTTGCCGGGTAAAACCTCTGCGCCGCTGTTTTTGTTGATGTCGTAAAACGGGATGGGAGTATAGGCAGTTTTGTCCATATCTATAGTGTCCGCGGCGCGCAGTGTGTCGGAAAACGTCCATGAACTCGCATCAAGCAGGTCGCTATGCTCCGGTGCTCTGAGAAGCACCGGCTCCATGTTTTGCCATCCGGGCGCAGGCAGCCGCTCCATGGCGAGGTAAACATAGCCTTTGTCGTGCAGTACGTTACAGCAGGCCGACATCCAGTTTTCGCCCTGTGTAAGCTTATGCGGCTTGCTCCAAGTCTCGCCGTTATCGGTCGAACGTATGATATGTATGTCGCCGGCATGACCGATAACATATATAGCGCCGCCCGCAATAAAAGGCCGGGCATGCAAAAACGGGAAATCGGCGCGGTGTACCCAGCTTTTTCCGCCGTCGTCGGAGGTGTAAATTTTGCCGAGTGACCAGCGGTCGCACGAGGGTACCGAGCCGGAGAGTTGCTGTGCGCCCGGCCCGCCGAGGTCGAAAGTACAGACAAGCCTTCCTTTATCAGCGACAAGTATACCGGGACTGTATGCGTAAATATCACGCGGGGATGGGGACCTATAAACGATTACAGGATCGGGTGCAAGATATGATGTTTTGTTCATACCGTTTCCTCCACAGCAAAGTTTTCGTTTTACTGCATTTTCGACGTCGCCGAGGCGTCAATCGTGTCAATAGTGTTGCGGGAGTAAAAAAACGGATTTGCTTATTATACAATAATAACTTAAATTTTCCAATATGTAAAGAGTTACATAAAAGTGAAAATGCTGCGGCAGAAAGACAGTCTTGCCGCAGCTTAGTTTTTCGCAATATGACCGGCGCAATTTTGCCGGTTAAAAGCTCGCTTTAAGAGGTAAATTAATGTCTGCCAAGAAAACAGTTCGGTATTGGCCGGGAATTTATGCTTCCTCTTTCTGCTGCTGTAAATCCACAATGCGGCGATAAAAAATCGCGCGGCAGCACAGGTAATAGGGAAGCACAAAAAGCGAAAGCACAATCCCGAGCGTGAAAAATCCAAGCAGCCACCATGCTATATACCCAAGCTCAAGCGAAGCGGCTGCCATGCGGTGACCATGCATGAGTTTTGCCGAGCGCCGCGCCGATTCTCTCAGCGTAAGCTCTGGGTTTTCAATATAAATCGGGGAGACAAGGTATCTGCGCGTGCGCATAAAAAACCCGAGCAGCAGAAAAAACAGCGACAATGCAATAGCTGCCGGCAGCAGCGGGAATCCGGCAGGGATATATGCCGCTGCAAATGCAAGCATGCCGCCCGCCTCGGATACCGCCCACAGCGGCAACAGCACCAGCGCAAACCAAAATACAGCTCGCAATACGGCAGAGGTTGCCAGTGCAAGCGCGCGTCGGTAGTTATGCGCGGATGCGAAGAAATAGCCAAGCCCTCCGGCACAGTATGATGACAAACCACGGCGCGACGAAGTCAGGTTAAGGTCAAATTCGCTTGTCGCCCGCAACGCACAGAGCATCATTCCGGCGATTATAGGCGCAAGCAGTGCGAGAGTCAACAGATCGGACGAAACTGCGGCTGCCATATCAAGCGCGGTCATGGCCGGGACGGTTATCTGCTCGGTAAGTATGCTGCCGACCGGCGTGTCGGGCGTTATGCTGCTGCTTGCGGTGACAAACTCAAGCGAGGGCAATGAAAAAAATGCTTTTACAACGCTTTTACATGCCATTGCGACAAGCACCGCAACTGTAGCCATGGCGGCAAGAGACGGAAGTGCGCCGCTTTTGCGAAGAAAGCGTCTTGCCTGTGCTTTTATTTCACGAGGGAAAATATCTGATCACCTCCAAGCGGTGTATTGTCCGTTTTGATTGTTGACACCCCGGAGGCAAATGATTATAATAACTGTAAATAACCGGATAAAAATATTAAAAATGCGGGTAAACAAAATGAAAAAGATAATTTTTGATACCGACATCGGCTGCGATTGCGACGATGTCGGCGCACTGTGCCTTTTGCTTTCCGCGGAGAAGCGCGGGCATTGCGAGCTTGCGGCTGTAACGCTTTCGTCACCCTATGAAACGGCCGCACCGTGTGTCGGAGCGATACTCGAGCAGTATGGGCGAAAGGACGTACCCATCGGTTCGCTTTGCAAGCCTTCTGAAAACTATTATCCACACGGCGACAACTACTCGGCGGGCGTCGCAGAGGCGTTCCCAAGCGACATTGCGCCGGTTTCAGACGCCGTATCGCTCATTCGCGCGCTGCTTGTCGGTTCTGCCGAGAAAGTAACGTTGGTTGCAACGGGCCCGCTGCCCAATATAAATGCGTTTTTAAGCTCGGAGCCGGACGAGCACTCGCCGCTTGACGGCGTAACGCTTGCAATGCGCAAGCTCGACGAAATTGTTATAATGGGCGGATGGTTTGAGTCCTTCGAGGGTGGCGAGCAGCCACGCCCGGAGTTCAACATTGTCAACGACATAGCCGGCGCGGCGGGCGTGTTTGAGAAATCTCCGGTACCTGTGACGGTTCTGCCGTTTGAGGCGGGATTGCAGGTGTATTCGGGCAGCGAAATGGTGAAAAAATACGGGCACAATCAGCCGTCGTCGCTTTCCTACATACTGCACGGCAGCAGCGGCGGACGCGACTCATGGGACCCTGCTACAGCGCTGTATGCAGTATACGGCTGCGGCGCGGAGCTTGAGCTGTCAGAGCC